>DAOUAU010000064.1:0-3852 GCA_034433195.1 Dehalococcoidales bacterium | reverse complement strand
CGGCTTTGTTTTTATGTTTTAGGGATATTCCGGGCGATGGAGCTAGCTGAATTTGATCTCCATCCAACGAATTGCGAATTTGACCAGGTCGGCGGCATCCAGCAGATAAGATTGGGCCAACCCAACTTTCCCGGCAGCACCTTTTCCGGATGAAAGGTATTCACGGCCGATCAGGGCAAAATAATCTTCTCCCCGCCAGTCTACGATACCATTGCTGGTATCATACTCCTCAATATCAACCCATACCCGTATCCCATGACGCAGGACCGGCATCCTGTAATTAACAACTCTTTTGTCAGGTACCTCAGCCAGTGATTCAGCGTAATGGAGAAGTGTGAGGCTGTCAAGCGGCGCTCCCAACGTCAATACTTTCCCGCCTGCCTGACAAAGCTTGGCCAGCGGAGAACCGGCTCCGAAACTATAATTGACAGGTTGGTTTTCAGTTATCCACTGAGCCAGGCGGCCATTCGCCGCAAAAGAGTTTTCCGAATGGTCGCTGCGGCATGACCCCGGAAGGGTTCGCAAATATTCGGTCAGAATGCTGAATTTACGATCAGCTCTTGATGTGACGGGGTTAAAGGCAGGGCATTCTTCCAGGTAAGCAATTTGCTTTTCCTGGGGCCAATTGGATATTTCATACGGGTTGTCCTCCCAGCTAACCACCATCATCAGGGTCCCTTCTGTGGTCAAGATATCCAGGATAGCTTGCAAGACGGTATCCGGTCCCCCGACGATCTATCCCACCGCCTTCACCAAAGCGTGCAGCATTATGACCTGGCCCGGACAGATGCCCAGATGACGCAAATCCTGGATTATGCTGCTTTTGGTGATTACGGGTGAATTCGGTGAAAATTCTTTGGAATCACTCATGCCGGCCTCATTCTGACCAAATCCTGATAACTTATCCTGAACACATGCCAAATTGAAGTTTTAAACTAAAAACTATCCCGATGTGGAGTTAGCCCCGGTGCATCAGCTGCGGGCCGCTCCGATCAGTTCGCGAATGTCCCTGCAGTGGTTTTCGTCCAGATATTTTTTCAATCCTTCCAGAATTTGCATAGGGGCACGGGGGTTAATCAAATTGGCGCTGCCGATTTGTACTGCGGAAGCCCCGGCCATGATAAATTCCAGGGCATCAGCGGCGTTCATAATGCCGCCGCAGCCGATGATGGGGATATCTTTTACCGCTCCGGCCACGTCATAAACCATGCGCAAGGCGACCGGTTTAATGGCCGGACCGGACAGTCCGCCGGTAATATTGCCCAGCACCGGTTTACGGGTGTGAATATCAATCGCCATCGCTTTCAGGGTATTTATCAGCACCAGGGCATCAGCGCCGGCTTCGGCAACTGCCTGAGCGATTCTAACCACCTGATGGGTATTGGGTGTCAATTTCACCCATACGGGCAGGCTGGTGCAGCGGCGCACAAGCGAGGTAACCGCGGCGGCAGTCTCCGGATCAGTTCCGAATTCTACTCCTCCGGATTTGATGTTAGGGCAGCTGATGTTGACTTCAAGCCCGCTGATGCCGGGGACCGAGGTCAGCTTTTGAGCCAGAAGGCCGTACTCTTCGATTGAATTACCTGCGATGTTGACGATGACCGGAACCTGCCATTTGGCCCACAGCGGGGCTTTTTCCTGGATTAATGCCTCTACCCCAATGCCCTGCAGGCCGATGGCATTTAAAATTCCGGAAGCGGTTTCGGTGATGCGGGGTTGCGGGTTGCCCTGGCGCGGTTTCAGAAAGATACCCTTGCAAACTATGGCGCCCAACTGTTGAATATCATAGAGGTGCTCAAATTCGGTGCCGTATCCAAAGGTGCCGGAAGCCGTGATGAGCGGATTGATGAGAAGCAATCCGCGTTTGTTTTTCGGCGCCGTTTCAACCGCCAGGTTCATCTTGCACTCCTTGATATCAGATTACATTGATTATAATCTGCGTTAAACACGGATGCAAAATGGCGCATTGAGTCATAATAAGTGTTACTGAAAGTGGTATTGTTGCCTCATAAATAGTGTTACCGAAAAGAGGGGGCAATATGACTGAGAACAGTAAACGAGAATACATAGAAATCATGCGAGGGCGTTATCTCAAAGCGGATAAAAAGGAGAAGGGCAAGATATTGGACGAATTCATCAAGGTCACCGGCTATCATCGTAAAGCTGCTATCAGGGTTCTGACAAAAAAGATCAAACCCGGGATTAGCCCTAAAGGGCGTCCGACCAAATACAAGGCGGTGCTCCAGCCCCTCAGATCCATTTGGGAAGTTAGCGACCGCTTATGCTCCAAGTGCCTGCAGCCCTTCATTCCAGAGATGATTCAGGTCCTCAAAAGCCAAGGTGAAATGCACCTGGACTCAGAAACGGAAAACCAGCTCGCCAATCTCAGCCCATCTACAATTGATCGGATGCTAAGACCTTAGCGCCAGAGAGGCGGGCGTAAGCCTCTCAGCGCTACTCAAGGCAGCAAACTGCTCAAAAGCGCTATCCCCATCCGCACCTTCGCCGATTGGAACGAAGACCAACCTGGCTTTTTCGAAATAGATACGGTGACACACTGTGGAGGGAGTCTGGCAGGGTTCTATTTGAATACCCTCTGCGGCGTAGACGTGGCTACTGGCTGGATAGAACCTATCCCGGTCTGGGGAAAAGGCCAGGAGCGAGTCAAGTCCGCGGTCCACCGCCTGCGCCGGAGATCCCCTTCCCCATCCTGGGGCTGGATTCGGATAGCGGCAGTGAGTTCCTCAATTCCTGTTTCAGCCGATATTGCCGGGAGGAAAAGATCACCTTTACGGTCTCCCGTCCGTACGAAAAGAATTACAGTTGCTATGTGGAGCAAAAGAATGGGAATATTATTTGCCGCCTGGTAGGCTATGATCGCTACAGTTCCAAAGCGGCTTATCAGTCACTGGAGCGGCTTTATGAGATAGTGCGACTGTATGTCAACTTCTTTCAGCCGAGCATGAAGTTAAGCGGCAAGACCAGGCTGGGAGCAAAAGTCCATAAAGTCTATGATACAGCTCAAACTCCTTATCAGAGATTACTTAATTCAGTCGTGATAAACCAATCTAAAAAGGTGGAGTTAGCTGTGATTTATATTGGCCTCAATCCGGTACGTCTTCTCAACCAGATTAATGACAACCTTAACCAATTATGGAAACTGGCTGAACATCATTCCAATACGGTAACCCCAATTATGACGCAATCAGGAGGCCTTCGGTAACAGTTCCATTTGACGCAATACGTACGTACGTACGACGAATGGACTACCCTCAACCCCCGGAAAGCGGTTTTCCTATATAACACTCCGTTAGAAACCACTTATTACCTTTGTCACGATCAAGTAACTTAGAAATGCGGGGCACATTCTCCCAAAGGCTGATCCGACAATGTGGGAACTCCCGGGTTTCGGGAAACCGCGCGTTTACTTGAGGCGGTCGTCGTGGCCGGAGATCTGATTACGGTGCCTGAAAAGATAAAAGCGGTAGCGGTTAAGTTTAAAAGTGTCAGGCAGGCGTTCGGGGTCCTTGATTAGTGCTTGAACCACCGGCCAGGAGCATTATTGAATTAAATAAATTTGCCATGAGGATAAAAAGATGGAAGAGGGGGGAAAAGAAATACTGGTAATGGATGATGCCCTCGTTTCCTGGAGACTTCTGGAACCAATTCTGAGCAAAGAAGGCTTTCAGGTGATCACTGCCTCTAACGGGCTGGAAGGACTGAGGAAAACGAAACTGGAATCACCTGATCGATTGATTTTGGATGTGATGCTCCCCGGCGTGCATAGTTTCGAGGTTTTTCATGGTCTGCGAAGTGAACCCCGGACGGAGAAAATGTCCATTTTGATACTTT
>DAOUAU010000063.1:0-1873 GCA_034433195.1 Dehalococcoidales bacterium | reverse complement strand
TCTGAATCATGCGGCAACTTCTGACCAGGGTATCCAGCTTGGTGCGTTTGGTTTGAGAGATTGTCATTCGATAACCTGCCCGTAATATTACCTGGGGTGTCAGGTGCACTGTTAAAATATACTCTGGGATGGAATAAAAGTCAAAAACCAAACCACGGGACCAGGACGGCTTTTATAATCCCAGGTGGTCGCGCAGGTCTTCCATCCAGGAGGCGGATTTTACTTCTCGCTCCAACACATAACGGATGTAGACGGACATGGCCACTCTTAATTCCTGTCCCAGTTCAGGCTTGATTTTAAGACGGCTGACCACTTCAAAAGTGCTTCTTTGGAACAAACGCAGGACTTTGAGGACATCAACTGAAACAGGAAATGCCGAAGGATGTTCAAATTTACAGTTGGGGCACAGTATGCCGCCGGCACTGGGGCAAAAGGCGTTATCGACCGGTTGAAGGACTGCCCGGCAAGATACGCACTCATGGAGTTGCGGCCGGTAGCCGGCCATATCCAGCAAATGCAGTTCAAAATAACGCAGAGTTAAATCGGGACTATCCGCCCTGGTTAACCGACCCAGGGTTTCCAGGAAAAGCTGGAAGAGGGAAGGGCTGGCGGAATGAGCTACGGTAAACTGATTGATCAGCTCAGCAGCGTATAACCCGCGAGAAGTCAGCATCAGGTCGTTTTTCAAATTTATAAAACTATCAATGGTTTGAGCGCCAATCACGGTATCCAGATTGCGTCCACGCGCCAGGTTGATCTGACTGTAAGTCAGTAACTCCAGATGTCCCGCCATTTTGCTTTTAGGTTTACGCACACCCTTGGCGACAGCTTCGATTTTACCGTAGTCAGGCGTATATAATGTTAAAATGCGGTCGGCTTCACCCAGTTTGGTCTTGCGGATGATTACCGCGTCAGTGGCATACTCCCTTGATTCCGGCATTTAATTCACTCTCTGGGGATGGCTTTTCAATACTACCGCTGAGGTGCCCGGAGTATTATGCGCATCAAAGCCAAAACGCGCCATCCCGTCCACGTTGAAGGGGTTAGCCGGAGATTCCAGATGGGCGATGATGTTGGCGTATGGCGTATTGGTTAACATATTGATATTAGTTTAGGTTGAAAGGCAGATTAATTCAAGGTCTGACGACAGGCGGTTGGTGATTTTGAAACACCGCCATTCCTGGCGAACTTGCTAGCATGACGGCCATAAAGTAAACTGAGGAAGTAAGAAATAAATACTCTGGCGGGTTAATCATGGCAGAAATTCGCCCCTTCAGGGGAGTGCGTTATAACCAGGCGAAATTAAAAGATTTGGCAGCGCTGATCTGCCCGCCCTATGACATCATCAGTCCCCAGCTACAGGATATTTTATATCAAAACAGCCAATTCAACTTTGTACGGATCGAATTTAACCGGGAAGTGCCACAGGATACCAATCAAGATAACCGCTACACCCGGGCGGCGGGGAATATCAACGGTTGGTTGAAAGAGGGTATTTTACAACGGGATGAGGCGCCCGCTTTTTATCTGCATGCGCATACCTTCACTTGTCAGGGGCAACGTCATTTACGGCAAAACATCATAGCCGCCTTAAAATTGGAAGAATGGGAGAAGAAAATTGTTCGCCCCCATGAAAACATTATTCCCAAAGCTAAAAGTGACCGCATGAGCATGTTGTACGCCTGTCAGGGCAACACCAGACCGGTCCTGGCAATGTATGCCGATCCCCAAAAAGTGGTAGCCAAAACCATCATGCAGCAAGAACAAGGCGTCCCCATTATAGAATTTACAGACCCCTGGGGTGAAGGTCACCGTGTCTGGGCAGTTACTCAATCAGAAGCGATCAAAGTAATAGAATCTGAAATTGCCAAAC
>DAOUAU010000062.1:0-1852 GCA_034433195.1 Dehalococcoidales bacterium | reverse complement strand
AAACCCGGCTTGAAGAGAGCCAGAAAAGCTCCGCAATATACCAAGCGTTAGTTTTTCCAGCCAGATCAATATTAAAGCCCCGGTCGATGATGGAATCGCCGGGGCTTTTGTATATCAACCGTTCTTTGAGCTCAGGCTTATTCTTGCTTTACCCTTCGGACAGATTTTCCAGTGCTGACCGGGCAGCGGCGGTTTCAGCGGTTTTTTTACTTTTGCCTGAGCCGCGGCCGAGCAATTTGTCACCGGCTTTGACCTCAATTACAAAAAACCGGTCATGATCAGGCCCACTGGTCTCAATTACCTGATAAGCAGGGGTGATCTGATATGCGGCCTGTATTTTTTCCTGAAGGCGGGATTTATAATTGGCGGCCGCTGTCTGGTCGGCCAGTTTATACATCTCGGGGCCGAACATTTTCAGGATAAAACGGCGGGCTGTCTCTAATCCCTGGTCGATGTATATCGCCGCAATCAAGGCTTCGAATGCGCCGGCCAGATTGACCGGTTTTTGGCGTCCGATACCGGCTTCTTCCCCGATGCCAAGCTGGAGGTAATTGCCCAGATCGATCCGTTGTGCCAGAACGGCCAGCGTTTCGCGGCTTATCAGGGCGGCCCGAAGCCGTGACATTTCCCCTTCTGACGCTTCATTGGGCTCAAGGTACAGCTTTTCGGCGATGACGAGGCCCAGGACAGCATCGCCCAGGAATTCGAGCCGTTCATTGGATGGAGTAGTGATTCCCGGATTCTCGTTGATATAGGAACTGTGAATCAGGGCGGTTTTCAAAAGAGAGCTATCCTGAAAGGTGATGCCCAGTCTCTTTTGTAAATGATTTATAGCTGACAAATCGCTCATACCCAAAAACACCATCAACCAAAGAATATTAAATCAATAAATAGAGATTAAATTCTCTAAAGCTGGCAAACTGTGATTGTGAATTCAGGCCGGATTGCCGTATCTTTACTTCAGGTGTTTTTCCATGGCTTTTTGAAAATTGGGCAGTGCTCCTTCCAGTAGCTCTTTTTTCACGCAATATGAGATTCTGAAATATCCGGGCGCGGATAAGAGAGAACCGGGCATGGTCAGGACACGTAGTCTGGCCAGTTCATTTACAAAGGCCATATCATCCTTGACGGGCGATTGCGCCAGCAGGAAAAAAGCGCCGTCCGGTTTAATGATGTTATAGCCTATCTGTGTGAGATGGTGATACAGATAGTCCAGTTTGGTGCGGTAGGAAGCCACATCGGGAGCCAGACCCAGCAGATGACCGACGGCGTTTTGCATCAGGGCCGGGGCATTGACGAAGCCTAAAGTCCGGTTGGCGTGGATCAGACCGCCTGTTACCACTTTGGATTCTTCGCAGAGCGGGCTGACGGCGGTGAAACCGATGCGCTCACCCGGGATGGATAATTCCTTGGAATATGAGCTGATTACAATGGTATGCGGATAGCAGGTCAGAATCCATGGGCAGGGGCCTGGGCCGTAATAGAATTTCCGGTAGCTATCATCGCTGACAATATAGATGCGATTTCCAAATGCGGCGCTGCGCCGGGTGACAATATCGGCGATATTTTTCAGGGTGTCTGAAGAGTAAACCTGGCCGCTGGGATTATTCGGAGAGTTCAGGATTACGATCTTGGTTTTGGGCGTCAGAGCAGCTTCGAAGACCGCCAGGTCGGGGGTAAAGTTGGCGCCGCAGGGCACTATTCTGGCGTTGCCGGCATGATTGGTCACAAAAGCTTCATAATCATAAGCCACCGGAGCGAAAAGAATCACTTCTTCATTCGGATTCAAGACGGCCTTGAGTGCCATATTGATGGCGCCGCTGGCGCCGCTGGTCATGATCACTTCAGCCAT
>DAOUAU010000061.1:0-2529 GCA_034433195.1 Dehalococcoidales bacterium | reverse complement strand
CAATATCCGAATTGCTAAAGGCGCTATCTCCCAATGCGCACGAAGCTTTCACCCAGTAATAATACTTCACTCCCAAATTCGTATTGAAATCATCGTAAGGTGAGGAGAAACAGCGGTCTGCCATCTTCAGTAAATCCCACTAATCTGGCGGCGTAACCGCCTTTCAAGACAATTTGCGCTGGCTGAGGATTTATTTCATCTTCCGGATTGGTAGCGGATATTGTCACCAGTGTCCCCGATATCAGTAACGTAATAAGGCAGATGCGCAGGAAAAGTGTGAGTAGTGTTTTCATTGCTCAATTCTCCTCAAATATTTACACTTAAACCGCGCGAATGGCCTCCGCAGTCTTGTTAATATTGTCTAATAATATTAACGGAAAGTTATCATAATTAAATATTGATTGATATAAAATATAGTGTATTGTATTAATTTTTGAATGTCAATATACGTTTCCAAAATAATCATTATACACGGCCGAAATGAGACGAATAAGTTGGTTGCCAGGATAAACTGCCACCATCAATAAATACGCTTTCATCTTGACCAGGTTTGGACGCTCTTTCCGGTAACGTTTATTCAGTGTTCTATTCAGTTTTAATTAATCTGCCTTGAAAGCCATTCAGAGCCGCCTTGACGGGTAGTTGGCGTCTATTCTAAGATTTCTTATACTCAGGTGATCAACCATGACTAAACCGGTGACTGAATGATCATAGAGTATCAGTTTGGATGTGGATAAAAAGAGGCAGCCGTCAGCTTTCATTTCGGGAGTAATGAGACCAGGCCAAAAGAACAAAGTTCAAACTACCGGGTTAACCCGGGAACAGCAACGAAAAAGGAGGCCTCATGCCGGATGAATACTCCGCGGGAGCGGTGGTTTTTAGAAGAGAAAAAGGACAGTTGCTGTATCTGCTCTTGCATTATGAAGAAGGCCACTGGGGCTGCCCCAAAGGGCATATTGAGAAAGCCGAGACCCCGGAAGAGACCGCCCGGCGTGAAATCCGTGAGGAAACCGGCCTGACTGATATCCGTTTCATCCGTGGGTTTGATGAGCGCAGTCAATATCAGTTTGTCAGCCGGGGCCAAAGAATCGATAAGTATGTGACCTTTCTGCTGGCGGAAACCCGGAGCCGCGATATTGTCCTATCAGAGGAGCATGTCGATTCAGCCTGGCTGCCGGTTGATCAGGCCCTTGAACGCTTCACCTTCGATAGTGAAAAAAAGGTGTTTATCAAGGCCGTTCAGGCGGCTGGAAGATCCCAGTAATCAATCGTAATTTTTGGTCTTCAAAGAAGGGGTGGGAGGGCGCTGTCAGGGTTTATCCAAGGCTGTATTTGCAGCCGCAATAATGCTGGCGGTAGAGACCCCATTGCCTGGCCAGTTGGTTAGCCCGTTTGAATCCTTCTTGTTTCTTGAAGTCGCGGCTTAAAAACCTCTCTCCGTCAATTTCACGGGCCAGTTGTTCTATTAACGCGGCTGATTTATTGGATCCCATACTGAGGGTAGAGGCGAAGGCCTGACAGCCTGATTCCAGCATAAACTGGTAAGTCCCGGCCAGCCTGATTTTAAAGCAAGGCGGGCAGCGCCGGCCGCCTTCCGCTTCATTTTCCAAACCGCTTACTGCCTGATCCCACTCTTCCGCGCCGTAACGCCCTTCATGCAGCGGAAAATCCAGTTCAGCGGCCGCTTTACGGGCATTTTCCAATCGCAGAATATATTCTTCACGCGGATAGATGTTGGGATTATAAAAAAACCCCACCGCCTGATGGTCTTCTTTGATCAGGCGTTCAGCGGCCCCGGCGGCACACACCGCGCAGCAAATATGCAAGGCTACTATCATCAAATATATTTTACATCAAATACGGGGGACCCGGCGATCAAGAAAATGCTAGAATAAAAATAAACAAAAAAAGAGGTATTGGTGATGAGCGCCGAATTGGAGAAGAAAATCCGGGAATCACTGGTAGATGGCAAATTGCCCTGCCCCGCCGCTTTCAAGATTGCCAAAGATATGCAGGTGACCACCGGCGAAATCGGGGAGACCTGCAACCGCCTGCGCATCAAAGTGAGCGCCTGCCAGTTGGGTTGCTTCCCGTAGTTGTGATGATGCGGGCGCGGGCGGTTAGCGGCCGGTTCAATGATTTGAGGTATCTCAATCAGTGGAATTCAACGCCTGAGAAAAGACAAAATTCTGCGTCTGAAAGGTGGTTCAATCCGGTTGCTTGATCAGGCCAGAACAGCGGTGATCAGGTAGGTGTACGGTCCGTATTCTTCGGTTTTATGAATCTCCAGACCGGCTTTCCGCATCAGACTGGCAGCCATACCCGGATCAAAGCGGATTTCCAGGGGAGGGCCTAATGACATCGGCTCCTTTTTCCAATCCAGGTTAATCAGCCGGCCGGATGCTTTCAACATCTGGCGGGCATTTTGAAGCACCTTTAGCGAATCCCGGAAGTCATGCAGGACTATGCCAAAAAAGATAAAATCAGCACAACCCTGACAAACCGGGCCGGCTTCAGCTTCTCGCACCG
>DAOUAU010000060.1:0-11160 GCA_034433195.1 Dehalococcoidales bacterium | reverse complement strand
CAATTCAACGATTTTGATATCATCATCAACAATCAGGACTCTTTTATTGTTCATAGCTGTTTACCTTATACTATCATGGTATACCATAAATATTAAGAAATTATTAAACCTTGACATAGCTCGCCGGTTTGGGGGAGTTTTCAAAGGATATTGGTATTCAAATGGGGGCATTTTTACGCGTACGAAAAAAATGATTCGTATGCAAAGCATGAAAAATGAAATATTATTTTTCTGGCGTGGAGGGATGGGTTGATACAGATGCGGCTGATGCGAAATTTCAATACAGGGTGTCACCCTGTATTGAAATTGGTTACAGCTTGACTATGGTGACGCCTTCGCCGCCCTCTTCTTTTTTCCCGGGTGAGAAAGACTGCACCAGCGGGTGTTTGGTCAAAAAAGCCCGGACTATCTGACGCACTGTACCGGTAGCTACTCCGTGGATGATGCGCACTTGCGCCAGATTAGCCATACTGGCGTCATTCAGGTAGGCTTGCAGTTCGTATTCCACCTGATCCGCCCGCCGGCCGCGCAAATCCAGTTCCAGCGAAGCCACACGGCGGGGCAAACTGCTGCTGCCAGGGCCCATATAGACGGGTGGTTGAGGTGAGGTTTTTGCCTTTTCAAGGTTTTCGGGTGACATCTTGATTTTGGTACTGCCGATTTGTACCTCCAATACACCGCTGCTGTCAGCGGCTGAGACCACTATACCCTGCAATCCCATTCCGCTTAATCTCACTTTCTGCCCAACTGCGAATGCCGCCGCTGCTTGTTCTTCGTGACTGATTTGAGCAGGCTGCCATTTTTTACTTTTGAGCTGTTCACGCATGGTGTTCAGGGCTTTTTGGGCTTGTTCCAACTTCTCCTGCGTTTTGCTTTTCTTTAACTCGTTCATGGCGTCCCGGATTTCACGCTGCAATTCATCACCGTCATGCACCAGGCGGGAGCGGATATCATGCAGAATATTCTGTTCACTCTCTTTAAGTTTATCACGCTCAATCTCCAACTCACGCCGCAGCTTTTCGGCGGCCTCTTTGTCATTTTGGATGCTGTTTTGCGTCTCTTTCAATTTTTGCCTGGAGGCGTTCAAGTCATCCAGCAGAGCTTCGATCTCCAGAGCGTTCTTGCTCAGCCTTTGGCGGGCGCTTTGAATGATTTGATCCGGAATTCCCAGTTGAGAGGCAATGGACAGGGCATTGCTGCCGCCTGGAACACCAACTGTTAAATGGTAAGTGGGAGATAATGTCACCGGGTCAAAATCCAAAGAGGCATTGCGCAGACCGTGAGTGGCATGGGCGAAGGCTTTCAGTTCACTGAAATGAGTGGTAGCGATGACCAGGGTACCTTGATTTACAAAATGCAGCAATATAGCTTGTGCCAGTGCCGAACCTTCACTGGGGTCAGTGGCGGTCCCCAGTTCATCCAGCAAAACCAGGCTATTGGTGGTGGATTCCTTTAAAATATGCACAATATTGCCCATATGCCAGCTGAAAGTAGAAAGAGTCTGCTCAATGCTTTGCTCGTCACCGATATCGGCATAAATGTTATCAAATACTGGCAAGCAGCTTTCATGGGCGGCGGGAATGGGCAGACCGGATTGTGCCATTATTGCCAGAAGTCCGGCGGTCTTGAGCGCCACCGTCTTACCGCCGGTATTCGGACCGGTAATCACCAGAGCCTTGAAATCACGCCCCATTTCAATGGTTAAAGGCACCGGATTACCCTTCAGGAGCGGGTGACGGGCATTGACCAGCCGCATTACTCTGTCTACCGGAGCCGGATAGTCTTTTACAAACTTAGTACCGCTTAAGAGAGGTTCAACGGCATGGAAGCGGTCAGCAAATCTGGCCTTGGCCAGTGCAAAATCTATCTCTGCCACCAGTTTCAAATTCAAACCCAGAGTAACTTCCTCAGCGCCGACAGCGGAGCTCAGAGCGCCCAGGATCCTGTCTATTTCGTGCTGTTCCTGAATCACCAGTTCCCGCAATTCGTTGCCCATATCGATGGTGACCAGCGGTTCCACAAAGGCTGTAGCGCCGGTATTGGAGATATCATGCACGATACCTTTCAATTCGCGCCGCATTTCTACCTTGACCGGAATGACATAACGGCCGTCACGTTCGGTAATCAATGGCTCCTGGATATATTTTACGGTGTCAGGAGCCTTTAAAACCGCGTCCAAACGGTGAATAATCTGAGTTCGCTTATCCTTTATCATGCGGCGGATTTCAGATAAACGTTCCGAAGCTGAATCCAATAGTTCAGCGGCAGGAGAAATACAGCGGCTGATTTCCTTCTCTAACTGAGGCAATGAAATTATTTTATCATTGATAGCGGCTAAAATAGGGGCTTCCCCGGCTAAACGGCCGAGCTTGTTGTGCAAAAAACGGATTGCTGACAGCGTCCTCTGGATGTCTACCAGTGATTGCAATTCCAGGGTTTTGCCGCGTGCCGCTTCAACCACCGCGGAACGGACGTCCATAATGCCGCCGATTGAAAAATCCATTTCAATGGTCAGTAAATGACGGGCTTCAGCGGACTGTTGTAATAACTTCAGAATAGACGCCGCATCGGTCAAAGGGCGCATGGCCAAAGCCATCTCCCGGCTGAGCGCAAAAGCCGCGTAACCGCCCACTATCTCCCGGATGCGGTGAAATTCCAGCATCTCTAAACTTTTATCAATCATATTGGTTTCCTCTGCACTAATGTATCAAATGCCGGTACATTTGTCACTCAACCATCTGTTGGTTCGCAGGATTCCTGAATTTTAGCGGAAGAAAGCTGGGAATTCGTAATCAGGATGTATCTTTGGTCTTGACATCCGGTTGACGTACCAGTTTAATTATCATAATCTTAATCAAAAGTTTCGGGAATTGACCTTTCACCGTTGTCAGGCAAATACTGTATCAGGAGATAAGCAATGACGAAAAATATAGCACAAATGGAACAGGAGATTCAACAACTAAAGGAGCAGGTTAAAGCCGGTTTAAGGGCTCAGGATGAACTGGAGATCTGCAAGGTTCAGTCATTATATTCTCATTATTACAATGTTGGGATGCGCTCAGAAATACCGCTGCTTTTTGCCCAGCATACCGCTGGAGTGAATATGGAGATTGAAGACAGCGGGGTTTATGACAATATCCAGAGCATCACCCGCTTCTGGAATACCGTTTTTGGCAAGGGAAGCCATTTTACACCCGGGTTCATGGCGCTGCATATGACCTGCAATCCGGTGGTGGAGATTAACAGGGAAGGCAATTTCGCCAAAGCGGTCTGGCATTCGCACGGCTATTGTGCCCTTAAGGTGGGTAAACTAACACCCTTCATGTGCCTGGGAAAATATGATATGGAATATGTTAAAGAAGACGGCCACTGGAAAATACTAAAATTCGCTTACCGCCAGACCTTCATGTCTCCCATGGATAAGGGTTTTATTGAAGCGCCGTCAGTAGGGAGTATTGCGGCCCATCCGGCCAATCGTCCGGATAAAGCTACCACCTATCATCAGCCTTACAATCAAAATCAGGTGTATTTCCCGTTGCCGCCTCCACCTGAACCGTTCAGGGATTAGCCCGGCGGGAAATGTTTTGGTGAGGCTGTTTGACAAACCATTTTAAATCGTTTTACAATAATTAGTATAATAGTTAATAGCTATGAAAGAGACGAGTAGGTCTCAAGCGAAGCCCAGAGAGCCGGAGTTGGTGTGAACCGGCGCTAGCGCTGAGATTGAATGGACTCTCGAGCTGCCCACCGAAAGGGGAACCGAATAGGCGGGGCCGGAGCGAGCACCGTTAGCCGAGCTCAGGATATAATTCCGTCAAACCGGGACGTATCTGAACGAGATGATTGGTCCTTTATCCAATTTTTATTTTCGACCAATTAACGAGGGTGGTACCGCGAAGTAAAACCTTTCGCCCCTATCGGGCGAAAGGTTTTTTTATTGTCAAAATACAGGAGAAATCAATGTATTATCCCACTCTGGATGAGGTCACAGCACGGCGAAGAGAAGGCAATTCAATCCCGATTTACCGGGAGATTGTAGCTGATTTGGAAACACCGGTCTCAGCTTTTTTAAAAATCAAAAGAGACGGTCCCTCTTTTTTGCTGGAAAGCGTAGAAGGCGGTCAACGTTTAGCCCGTTACAGCTTTATCGGAACTGAACCCTACAAAACGCTCACGGTAACCGAGCCGCAAGGCATTGATCCGCTGCTGTTGCTGGAAGAGGAGATGAACCGCTTTAAAGTAGTTCCGGTGGAAGGGTTACCCCGTTTTTACGGTGGGGCGGTGGGCTACCTGGGGTATGAGTGTGCTACCCGGTTTGAAAGGCTGCCCGAGCCGGAAGCGGATAGTTTGAATCTACCGCTGGCCATATTTATGTTCTGCGATACTTTACTGGTGTATGACCATGTCACTCACAAAATAAAGGTGGTCTGCCAGGTCAGATTGGACGGCGATATTGCGGAAGCCTACTCAGAAGCGGCAAAAAGAATCGATGCATTGATCGACCGGCTTAATCAACCTTTGATTCATTCAAACGCGGTACTGCCAAAAACAGCGGGTTCCGGATTCAGTTCCAATTTATCCAAAGAACAGTTTATGCAAGGTGTGACCAGGATCAAGCAGTACGTTAATGCCGGTGAAGTGATCCAGGTAGTTTTATCTCAACGATTAAGCCGCCAAACTGACTTGCCGCCTTTCAATATCTACCGGGCTTTGCGCACCATCAACCCTTCTCCTTATATGTATTATCTGGATTTCAGAGAGTTCCAAATCATCGGTACATCACCGGAGATTTTGGTCAGAGTGGAAGATGGGATAGTGATGACCAGACCGCTGGCCGGTACTCGTCCCCGAGGTCTAACCGCGGAAGAGGATGTGCGTTTGGAACAGGAACTACGGACGGATGAAAAGGAAAAGGCCGAACATATCATGCTGGTTGATCTGGGGCGTAACGATATCGGCAGAGTCAGCCAACCAGGCAGCGTCAAAGTCAGCGAATTGATGGATGTTGAGCGTTATTCTCATGTGATGCATATGGTGACGCACGTGCAGGGCAGGCTCAGAGAAGATATGACCGTATATGATGCGCTGCGTGCCTGTTTTCCAGCCGGGACAGTTTCCGGAGCTCCCAAAATCCGAGCCATGGAAATAATTGCTCAATTGGAACCCCAAAAGCGCGGGCCGTATGCCGGAGCCTGCGGCTATTTTTCCTATTCCGGCAATATGGATATGGCGATCGCTATCCGCACTATCGTGATGACCGGAGGAGTAGCTTATGCTCAATCCGGTTGCGGTATTGTCTTTGACAGCGTACCGGAAAAGGAATATGAAGAGACCTTGAATAAGGCCCGGGCTTTGATCAATGCTCTGGACCAGGCCGAACAGGGATAATGGAGAAAACAGATGTTATTGATGATTGATAATTACGATAGCTTTACATATAACCTTTATCAATATTTCAGCGAATTGGGGCAAGAAGTGGTTGTTATCCGCAATGATAAAATCACTATCGCCGGAATTAAGGAAATGGCCCCGGAGCGTATTGTGATTTCTCCCGGCCCTTCCACTCCGCTGCAAGCCGGTATTTCCAATGATGTCATCCGGCATTACGGCTCATCCGTCCCGATATTGGGGGTGTGTCTGGGTCACGAATGCATCGGTTACTCTTATGGCGGTCATATCTGGCAGGCCAAACAAATCATGCACGGTAAAGCTTCTCTGATCAATCACAATAATAGCGGGGTATTTCAGGGTTTGCCCAATCCTTTTTCGGCCATTCGCTATCATTCGCTGGTGGTTAGAAAAGACACTCTGCCGGAATGTCTGGAGATTACCGCCTGGACAGAGGACGGCACTATCATGGGTATCAAGCACAGAGAACATCCGGTTGAAGGCGTTCAATTTCATCCGGAGTCTTTTATGACACAGGGTGGCAAAAATTTGTTGCATAATTTCCTGAAAGGGAGCCGTTAAAATGATAAAAGAAGCAATCGGCAAGCTGGTACAAAAACAATCATTATCCCATCAGGCAGCCTTCAAGGTGATGGAAGAAATGATGAATGGAACAGCTACATCAGCCCAGATGGGAGCTTTTTTAACGGCGCTCAATATCAAGGGAGAATCTCCGGACGAGATCGCCGGAATGGCTGCGGCAATGCGATCCAAAGCTCTACCGGTGAGAGCTACAGGGCCATTATTGGACGTAGTGGGCACAGGCGGGGATGGTTTGAATACTTTTAATATCTCTACTGCCGCCGCTCTGGTGGCCGCCGGCGCCGGTCTGAAAGTGGCCAAACACGGCAACCGGGCTGCTTCCGGTAGATGCGGCAGTGCCGATGTTTTGGAAAAACTGGGGGTTAAAATATCTTTGACACCTGAACAGGTGGAAAAATGTCTGGCTGAAGTGGGAATCGGCTTTATGTTCGCCGCCGCTTTCCATCCAGCCATGAAACAAGCGGCCGGACCCCGCAGTGAAATTGGCATCAGGACGGTATTCAACCTTTTAGGACCTCTGACCAATCCGGCCGGAGCGGAACACATGCTCCTGGGCGTTGCCGGTGCTGAAATGGCCGAAAAAATGGTGCCGGCCTTGCTGCAATTGCCCTTCAAACATGTCCTGGTAGTTTGCGGCTCTAACGGCATGGATGAGATTGCCGCCACCGGAAGTTCGATAATCCGGGAGATAAAGAATGATAAAGTTTTGAAGACTTTTCAAATTCGTCCTGAAGACTTCGGATTAGCCCGCGGGAATATGGCAGATATTGCGGGAGGCACTCCTGATCAGAATGCGGTGATGGTGCTGAATATTTTAAAAGGGAATAAGGGTACCGGCCGGGATACTGTGGTGATTAATGCCGCCGCAGCTCTGGTTGCGGGAGACAAAGCGGCCAGCCTGACGGAGGGCGTTAAATTAGCCCAGGAAACCATAGATGATAATCAAGCCTATACCAAACTGGCAAGATTAATTGAGTTAACTAATAGTTTTTAGGTTGAACAGATGATACTGGAATCAATTGTGCAGAATAAAATACTGGAGCTGGCGGTCCGGAAAAAGCAGGTTCCCATGGAAACCTTGCGGCGTATGATATCCGGGCTACCACCCCCCCGAAATTTTAAAACAGCGTTGTCCGGAAGTGGAATAAAACTGATTGCCGAGGTGAAGAAGGCTTCACCAACCAGGGGCATTATCTGTGAGAATTTCAATCCTTTAAGTATCGCCAGGGCTTATACTGAAAATGGAGCTGCCGCCATTTCGGTTTTGACTGAAACCAGGTATTTCCAGGGCAACTTGAACTACCTCTCTCAAATTGATGCCGTTCTGGGGCGCGGCGGTCCCGCGCTGCTGCGCAAGGATTTTATTGTAGAACCATATCAGCTTTATGAAAGCCGGGCTTTCGGGGCTGACGCTGTTTTATTGATTATGGCTGTTCTGGGGTATAACCAGCTAACTGAATTACTCGGATTGAGCCATCAACTGGGGATGCATTGTTTGGTGGAAATCCATAATGAGGATGAAGCCGCCAAAGCGGTAGCTTCTGGTGCGCCGATAATCGGCATTAATAACCGTGATTTACTCACTTTTAAGGTGAATCTGGATATCACGGAGCGGCTGCGTTCTTTATTGCCGCTTGATCGAATAGTGGTTAGTGAGAGCGGTATTAAAACCCGTGATGACATGCGGCAGTTGCAGAAATGGGGCGTTAACGCCGCTCTGGTAGGTGAATCCTTGATGAGTTCCGGGGACATTCCCACCAAAATGAAGGAATTATTGTCATGACTAAAATAAAAATCTGTGGAATAACCGAGGCTCACCAGGCTGTGGCGGCCGCCGAAGCCGGGGCGGACTATATCGGAATGGTTTTTGCTCGCAGCTCACGTCAGATTAACCCCAACCGGGCTGCTCGTATTGTGCATGCCGTGAAACAAACAATTGAGAGTTCTCAGACAGTAGGGGTCTTTGTAAACTCAACGGTGATTGATATCAATTTTATTGCTGAATCGTGCCGGTTGGATTGGGTTCAATTAAGCGGAGATGAGAGTTGGGAATTCTGCCAGCAGATTAAAAAACCGGTCATCAAGGCTCTGCCTGTATTCACTAACTCAACAGCCGCGCAAATATTGAAGGAAATTAAAAAAGGGTACAGCTATCTTGCTCCTGATCATCTCAAGATATTGATGGATAGCAGGATAAAGGGAGCTTTTGGCGGTACCGGCAAGAGCTTTGATTGGAAGCTGGCCCGGGAAGTGAGCTCCAAATACCCGGTTTTTATTGCCGGTGGGCTTGATGCGGATAATGTGGCACAACTGATTAATGAGGTCAACCCCTGGGGTGTGGATGTGTCTTCCGGAGTGGAGAACAAGGGTGTGAAGGATATTGAACGCATAAAACAATTTATCCAGGCGGTTAAAGCGGCCCGCTGATGGTTAACGCAAGAAACTCTTTCAACTGGTTTTTAGCTATGATTGTTAATCCTGACCCAGGATAACCAGTATCCCGCCAACAGGCATTATTGAGGCACATTGTAAATGGAATACAGAAGTATCCTGAGTGAGGGACGCGGGGAAGCGCATTTTGGCCATGACATGGCAGGGTAGACCCCAGCCTCCAAACCGGTATCAGACGTTTTTAGGGTGTGATATCTGATTTTGGTATGAGGAGTCATTTTATGCTGGTGATTATGAAAAATGATGCCAATGATAATCAAATCGAGGCAGTTATCAAACAAATAGAGAGCATGGGGTACCGCGGAATCCCTATTCCAGGCGCTCAGCGAACTGCTGTGTGTATCGTAGGTAACCAGGGATACGTGGATGACTCACAAATCCTATCGCTGGACGGAGTGAAGGAGACGCTCAGGGTCACCAAACCGTACAAGTTGGTCAGCCGTGAGACCCACCCTCAGAACACTGTGATTGTGCTGGGTGATGTTAGCATCGGCGGTTCCCGTCCGGTAATCATGGCCGGTCCCTGCGCGGTGGAAAGTGAGAAACAAGCACTGGATATCGGGGCTGCGGTAAAGAAATGCGGAGCGCAAATCTTTCGCGGCGGCGCCTATAAACCCCGCACCTCACCCTACAGCTTTCAGGGAATGGGAGAGGCAGGTTTGAAGATACTGGCTAAAGTGCGCCAGGAAACCGGTCTGTTGATCGTGACTGAGGCCACCGATCTGGAAAACATCGGAATAGTTGAGGAATATACTGACATCATCCAAATCGGCGCCCGCAATATGCAAAACTATGCCCTTTTAAAAAAAGCCGGGCAGACCGCCAAACCAATTCTGCTTAAACGCGGCATGGCGGCTACAATCGAAGAGACTTTGATGGCAGCAGAGTATATCATGTCTGAAGGCAATAGCCGGATTATTTTATGCGAACGGGGTATCCGCACTTTCTCGGATAATACCCGTAATACCCTGGATATCAGCGCTATCCCGTCCTTCAAAGAGGTTAGTCATTTGCCCGTAATGGTTGACCCCAGCCATGCTGCCGGCAGGCGTGAATTTGTAATTGCGCTGTCACGGGCGGCGATCGCAGTAGGAGCCGATGGTCTGATTGTAGAGGTGCACAATGATCCACCGCACGCTGTATCAGACGGTAAACAATCCTTGTACCCCGAACAATTTGAGAGGCTAATGGCAGAAGTCAGGTCATTAACCAGATGATTATCTGCGGAGATTTGATATCAACCAGGGAGGCCGACATGTTAGCTGATGACAAGGGTTATTTCGGAGAATTTGGAGGCTGTTTTGCCCCGGAAACTTTGATTCCGGCGGTGACTGAGCTAATACAGGCTTACCGGTCCATACAGTCTGATTCCGCATTCTGGGATGAATTTAATTTTCTTGGCCGCCACTATATCGGACGGCCTACTCCGTTATACCTGGCGGGGGCTTTGACCGGACGCTGTGGAGGCGCCCAAATATATTTGAAGAGAGAGGATTTGGCGCATACCGGAGCGCATAAAATCAACAATGCTCTGGGGCAGGGCTTGCTGGCTAAACGCATGGGTAAAAAACGTGTTATTGCTGAAACCGGGGCCGGGCAGCACGGTGTGGCGACCGCGGCGGTTTGCGCCAAGCTGGGTTTGGAATGCATTGTCTATATGGGTGAAAAGGATATGCAGCGGCAGGCACCGAATGTGTTTCGTATGCGGCTGATGGGAGCGACAGTAGTACCGGTCACCAGCGGCAGCAAAACTTTGAAAGATGCCGTAAATGAGGCTTTAAGGGATTGGATTACCAACTGTGATCATACCTACTACATATTGGGTTCAGTTGTCGGTTTACATCCTTATCCGGCCATGGTCAGGGATTTCCAATCCGTCATCGGTCAGGAAGCCCGCCAACAAATCCTGGAGCAGGCCGGACAACTGCCGGACTATCTGGTGGCCTGTGTGGGCGGAGGCAGCAATGCCATGGGTCTTTTCAAGGCTTTTCTGGATGATGAGGAAGTTAAATTGATCGGCGTACAGGCAGCCGGAAAAGGACTGGAAACCGGACAGCATGCCGCACCTTTGCTGGCCGGCAGTGTGGGGATTTTTCAAGGAAGCAAATCCTATATCATGCAGGACAAATATGGCCAAATATTGAATACTTATTCCATTTCAGCCGGACTGGATTATTCCAGCGTGGGACCCCAGCACAGTTATTTGAAAAGCACCGGCCGGGCGGCTTATTTTTCAGCGACTGATGCTGAGGCTCTGGAAGGGTTTCGGATACTCTCTGAAACAGAGGGGATCATTCCGGCGCTGGAATCCGCGCATGCCATAGCGTATACCCTGAAATTGGCTCCCACTTTGAAAAAAGGTCAGAAAATCATTGTGAATTTATCCGGGCGGGGTGACAAAGACCTTCAAATAGTGATGCCGGCGTTGGAGGTGAAACCATGAGCCGCATCGTAAATGTTTTCAGGAATGGAGCACATAAAGCACTTATCCCGTATCTTACTGCAGGCTATCCGGATATTCAGACCACATTAAAAACAGTGGATTTATTGGCTGCCGGCGGGGCGGACATCATTGAATTGGGCATTCCTTTTTCTGATCCCATGGCTGATGGGATCACTATACAGGATTCCAGTTTTCAGGCTCTCAGGCAGGGAGTGAATAGCGATAGCTGCCTGGAAGTTGCCCGTCAAATTCGCCGCAAATCAGAAATTCCGCTG
>DAOUAU010000059.1:0-4356 GCA_034433195.1 Dehalococcoidales bacterium | reverse complement strand
ATGGCCGCTGCGGTAATAGTGACATCCACACCATTTCTGCTAACCGGAAACTGGCAAAACTACTTGCAAGCCCTGTTCTTATCCGGCCAAAGACCGGAATATACTGACCCGTTGATGTATTCCTTCAATGGCCCAGGCTCCCTGGCCACCTATCTGCACCAGGTTAAAGGTTGGGATACATCCGGCTACTTCTGGTTTATTATACCGGTCATGCTTTCCGCTGGTCTGATTACATTGTTTTTTATCTACCGCCAGAAAACCGCCATGCTGCGGGCAGCGATGATCGGTATCGTTCTGTTTGTAGCCTTTTACTACCGCATCAATTATCAGTACCTGGTACTGATGATACCCCTGGCCTTGATGATAGCAGCCGCTACCTCCTATCGCGCTGAAAGAATCATCAGTATGACTCTGGCCATTTTACCCGCTGCCTGGTTATGGATGTTTGATGTCTATTTCTGGTTCTATTGTTACGAGCCCAAATCCTATCAGCTGGCTGAGATTTTTACCAAATTGGGATTGGCACGCTCCGGTACTCCCGATTACCTGTATGTGATACTGGCTTTATTATTGACTATCCTGTGTCTGTCTTATATACTGCTGGCTTTTTTCCGCTGGACCAAACCGCTTAGACCTTTGTTCCAAAAACACAGCGAATCAAACCCAGCGCAACACCAAAACGAAATGAAAAACCAGGCGCAATCTCCAAACCACCAAAGTCCCAAGGAGGTTAACTCAGCTTAATACTTTACTGACAGAATGGGGTACCAGAAAACTTTCGCAGTGATTTCTTCCGAGAAATTTCTATTGACAAACATTTCTTCAGACCTTAACATAAAATTATTGAGGGCTCCAACACAAATACCTGAGTTGGAAGCATATGAAAGAAGAATACCTGCCATCCAGCGATTTGATTTTTCGTCAATTACAACAGCATCTGGACGATTCACCGGAAGGATTTCCCGCCGCGCAATCCGGCGCTGATATTCGCATCTTAAAGCGTCTGTTCAGCCCGGAAGAAGCGCAGGTGGCCATTCACTTATCCGCTTTGAAGCCTTTGGCGGTTAAAGTTATTCAGGGAAGGCTGCAAAAAAGCCGGCTTGACTTCAGCCTCAGTGAGCTTAAACAAATCTTGGCAACGATGGTGCGGAAAGGTACCATTTTAGTCGTCCGAGAAGGCTACAAGGAAGTTCATTACCAAAACGCCGGAGTATCCGCCGGAGGAATCTATGATTTCCAGGTCAACCGGCTTAGCCCGGAACTGATTAAGGATTTTGATGAATATCACATGGAGTCCTTTGCCAAACCTACCAAACCGGGCGCCCGCAGACTGTTACCTTTAAGAACAATTCCTGTTGAAAAGAGTATCCCGCTGCCGTCGAAACACTTCATCAGCTCTTATGAAGACGTGCGGCAATTGATACTGGATGCCCCCGGCCCAATCGCTGTGGCCAATTGCATATGCCGGCAGACCAGGGATATCAAAGGCCAAAAATGCCTGTACACGGCTTTACAGGAGACTTGTTTGCAAATTGGGGCCGACCATGCCCGGCAGTATGTTGAGATGGGAATCGCCCGTTTTATTACTAAAGAAGAAGCCTTCGAAATACTGGAAAAAGCGCAAAAAGACGGCCTGATATTACAACCGGAGAATTCACGCCAACCGGAGGCCATTTGTTGCTGCTGCGGAGATTGCTGCGCGTTACTGTCAGCGGTCAGCCGTTATCCCAGTCCGGCACAAATGTATTCCACCAATTATTTCGTTGAGGTAGATATAGCCACTTGTAAACTGTGTGGTGACTGCATCCAGCGATGCCAGTTGAAGGCCCGGTTAATAACCGGGGGGAGACCTTCGGTTGACCTGGACCGCTGCATAGGATGCGGCAATTGTGTGGTTAGCTGTGCCGCCGGCGCCACCCGGCTCGTGCCCAGGGAACAAAAAGAAGTTCCGCCAAAAAACAAAAACGAAATGTATATGCAAATGTTATCAGCCAAAAAGGGTCAGGTGAAAACCGTCCGAACGAGCGCACGGAAAAATCCGGGTTTGCCTGTTTAATTTTTCGCTATTAATCCATTTTTAAAACAGCCAACTGCTGAATATGCCACATTTATATCTTTCTGTTCAAAGAAGATAATTACCAGTATATCCAAACAGGCATTCGAATTTTTTTTGTAAAAGCGGTAAAATGAGGAAAACAGGGAGGGCAGAATGAAAAGATATTTGGGTTTCGGGCTTGTGATAATCATGGTTTTATCCATGGTCTTAATGTCCGGTTGCGGCGGAGGAGGTAAGACTACTACCACAACTTCAACACCTAACGTCACTAACCCCGGATTCACCGCCGGTGCAGTGGGGAAAGGTGAACCCTTTAAACTGGTCTTCCTGACTCAGCCGGGCGCAGCCAGGGCATTTGAACCATTTGGCGTTCAACCCGTAGTGGGTATCCTGGATACGGATGGGAACATTGTTACCTCTGCCAGTTTACCGATCAGCATCGGTATGGCCCCGGAAACCGCCGGTTCTTCCCCTCTGAGCGGTGTTTTACAAGTTACCGCGGTTAACGGACAAGCAGTTTTTTCCAACGTTACCATTCAAGGCGATGGCAAGGGTTTTATTTTGGTGGCCAGAAGCAGCGGTTTACAAAATGCCGTCAGTCAACCTTTCAACGTCGACCCATAGAACAAAGCAAGATTTACCCAACAGTAAAAGACCGGACTGCTTTCCAATAAGCATTGTCCGGTCTTTCTTTGCGGTCAACCTGAATAACTAAACGTCTTTTTTCTTTAAAATGGATTGAGAGAGATACAGGCACAAAACTATCAATCCCAGCGTGACTCCCAGCGCCCACCAGTAATTTGACCCTGTGTCATTAATAATATTCACTCCCCAACCGGGTAATTTACCGGGCAGATAATTACCAATTTTGGGGAAAGAAGCCAGAATTGAGAGAATGATAATGGTTGCCATCGCCACTCCACCCGCCGCCAGTCCACTCCTGAACAGGCAGGAGAACATCAGTGTCAGGCTGAGGCAAAATACCAGGAACAGGGCCAGAAGGACATTTTGCACCATGAAAGCGCCCAAATCAGTCCCGCCGATCAGCCACACAGTGTAGGCATAACAAACCATGGCGGAAATCAAGAGCGAAACAACCATGTTCAAGCTGAGCGCGGCTGCCTTGGCGCTGACAAAAGCCGCACGGGTAACCGGTTTGCTCAAAGTAAGCAAAGCCGTGCCGTTCTTGTATTCATTGGCGATTGAACCCATACCCACCAGAATCAAAACCAGAATACCTATCTGTAAAATAGTAGTGGAAAATTCCGTAAGAGATTGCGCAGCCGTGGGTGGAGGAAGCGCTATCTCCAGAGATGAGCCGGCCATTTTGATTATTTCAGGCATGTATTTTATGGTGAGTGGAGTAGTCAAGCCAAAAAAGAGGAATATTCCAGCCACGATCAAAAACCGGTACGTGCGGATTTGTTCGAGGATTTCTTTTTTAAAGAGAGGCCACCAACCTTTCATTTCACGTCCCTCCCGTTAATGATATCCAGGAAGATATCTTCCAGGTTTGGCATCACCATTTCATAGCGGGCCAGGGTCAAGCCGCTCTGGCTGATCAAGCCGGGGAGTTCATGCCGCGCCCGGTTAAGGTCCACCGCCGTCACTCTGACTAAAGGGTGGCCTTTATCTATTATCATCTCAGCTTTGGAAAGCCAGGCTGTGCGGTTCAAGGTTTCTACAAAAACACCGGCATCTTCGATGAATTCCATCTCAAAAACTGAACGGGCATATTTTTGCTGCAATTCAGGAACCGCCGAAACAGTGATCAGATTGCCTTTATTAATGATGCCCACCATGTCACAGACCCGCTCAACTTCAGAAAGAATATGAGTGGACATGAAGATGGTGGTAGTTTGTTTCAGATGAGCTATCAGCTCAAGCATTTCACGCCGTCCGATGGGATCCAGGGCTGAAGTCGGCTCATCCATG
Organism: Dehalococcoidales bacterium; assembly: GCA_034433195.1. Lineage (GTDB taxonomy): Bacteria > Chloroflexota > Dehalococcoidia > Dehalococcoidales > UBA3254 > DATIKD01. The sequence continues at coordinate 365 of DAOUAU010000059.1, read as the reverse complement.
AAAAGGACTCGCGGACGGTTGATCAAGGCCTGGGCAATACCCAGACGCTGGCGCATACCGCGGGAATAACCACCGATACGCCGGTTGCCGGCCTTCAGAATACCCACCAGATCCAAAAGTTCGTCACTGCGTTTTTTGATTTCCGCCGAAGAAAGCTGAAAGAGATCTCCGGCCAACTTCATAAACTCCCTTCCGGACATCCAGTCATAAAAAGTGGGCACATCCGGCAGAAAACCGATTTTCTCCTGAAGTCTGAGATTCACAAATCCAACCTTTTCGCCGGCCACCCAGGCTTGACCGGAGGAAGGATGCGCAAATCCGGTCAGAAGCTTGACAGTGGTAGATTTCCCGGCACCGTTGGGCCC
>DAOUAU010000058.1:0-10740 GCA_034433195.1 Dehalococcoidales bacterium | reverse complement strand
AGGCCGCCAGAGTTTCCAGGCCGTCATCTACCCCGGCTTCCAGTATTACCCCCAGTAGTTCTTTTTTGACCGGGAGTTCTCCTTTTTTCAAAAGGTAATTGAAGGCCAGGATTCTTAATCTGGCCGGTAATTCCGGTTGCTGCGCGGTCATCCGCACACTTTTTAGTTTGGGCCGTGAGCTTAACATGGACTTCCAGTTATCTCCCGGAAAGGCCTCTGGCTGAGACTGGTACAGGTTCAAATCATCACAAAACAAGCGGTTATATGCGAGGTCTATATCTTCTTTTTGATATGGTTTGAAATATACCGGTTTGGTCATCAATGTCTCCAGCCACGTTAAAATGCATGGGGTTTTCCCTATTATACATTTTTTGGCCGGCTGAACATAAATATTTGATGAAGAAACGCCATACCAGGCGCCTGATTTCATCATAAAAAGGTACCAGTCGGATAAAAACCTCTGGTACCTTTTTTCTGAGCCTGAATTGATCTCCTGAGAGTGTTTACTGCCCGCGGTTAATCACTTCTGCATCTTTCTCCAAAGGAACGGCAATAGCCATGACGATATAGGCAACCACCGTGCAGAAGAAGCACAGGCATAAGGCCACCAGCGCCAGAATTCGTATGATGATGGGGTCCAACCCGAAATATTTCCCTAAACCTCCGCAAACCCCGGCCAACCAGCGTTGATCTCTGCTGCGATATAGTTTCTTGTCCATTTCGCCTCTCCTTGACCCCTTTCGGGGGGATCTGTTAATTTCTTGATAGTTCTATCATAAAGGTGGAGCAGAAAGGCGGCTTCAGGAAAAAGGGGAGTTATTAGATAATCCGAATAACAGCTATCAACCTGGTCAAATGAACAGGGGGAGGTTGTTAGTGGTAATCCGTCTGCTCAGGCTTGAAGCTGTGAACTATTGTTCGTCAAAACACTCTATCACCGTTTTTAAGTCCAGTATGATAAACCCCAGATGTTCTTCCCGGATTTCATTGTCTGAGGAGTCCTCATCCATTAAAGCTGCGATGATATAACGCAAAATTTCGGTCTGCCGGCAGGCTTTCAACGTCTTTTTTACTACATCAGCAAAGGCGGTGGTATCAGATGTTTTGAGTGATAAGGCCAGAGCATTATTGGCTTGTTCATACCTGAGCAATTGTTCCTCACTGACAGCGGGCAAAGGTTTCCTGCCATCAGACATTATCTGCCACACTACCGTACCCAGGTAGAAGAGCACCTCGCGATCTGCTTTATTGAAAATATCATGGTCTACGGCAGCCAGATAAGCCACCAGTACCGGCTGTTCTTTTTCCAGAGAGTAAGACAGCCGGAAAGCGTCCTGTTCGCTCATATTCCACATTTTGGTGTATATCTGTTCTATCCTTTCGGCTGAGATGATCTCCATAGCTTCTCCCTTAAATTTGCAAGGCCTGGCCTTGCAAATAACTTCTGGCGAAAAACGAGTTCAGCGATGCTAGCATTCTAATGGGTCGAACAATGAGTGTCAATTCTGAACAGAGTTCTTTTGACTTCCCATGGTGCTGCCCTTATAATGCTGTTATTTAAATCCGGCACACTTTCGATGAAACTGAAACTCGAAGGAAACACATGGATACGCTGATCTGGGGCTTAGCCTGGTATTTTGTTTTTATTATCTCAGTCACTTTTCATGAAGCCGCGCATGCCTGGGCTGCAAAAAGGCAAGGTGATTTGACGGCATATGCCGGCGGGCAGGTGTCACTTAATCCTTACCCGCACATGAGAAGAGAACCCTGGGGTATGGTGGTGCTTCCGGTCATTTCAGTGTTTTTAATCGGTTGGCCTTTTGGTTATGCCAGCACTCCATACAGCGCCGAATGGGCCCATCATCACCCCAAAAAAGCGGCCTGGATGGGTTTCATGGGTCCTATGGCCAATTTGTGTCTGGCAGTGCTGGCTGTGGTTGCGATCAAAGTTGGTATTTGGGGTGAGGTATTTCTGGATCCCACCCGGATTAATTTACGGCATTGGGTTGATCCGGCTGCTTCGGGCCTCTGGACCGCAGCAGCGGCTTTTATCAGCCTGCTGTTCTCAATCAACCTGATATTGCTGATTTTAAATTTGTTTCCCCTGCCACCGTTTGACGGCAGTAACATCATCAGTCTCTTTCTGCCGGACCGGGCCGCCCGCAAGTACAATCAATTTATTCGCAAGCCTGTATTTGGATTTTTCGGATTTTTCATCGCCTGGTTTTTATTCCGGCCTCTTTTTCAAATCATCTTTCCGGCAGTAGCTAACCTGATATATCAGGGGTCCAACTTTTCTTGAACCAAAAATGCTGTGGCAGGCTAAAATCAAATCCAAACAAGCGTGCAGCGACTGGCAAAAAAGCTGCATGATGCATCAAGAAGTTAACTCAAGGCGTGTATCCTCCGAGCCTCTTTTTCCCTCTTTGGTTTTTCTTTCCTTGATGGTATCAGTTATGATTAAGACTACGAGAAGTGATAACCGGGCCCGTTCGGGTGATATGGAGCTGAATCAATGACTGAAGACCACTATTATAAAAAGACCATCACTTTTAATGCCTGGAAACGCAGTTTTAAATTCAAAACCTCTCAGGAGTTGTTCAGCAGTCACGATATTGATACTGGCACCCGGCAACTCCTGCGCACCATCATCGAAGCCGGTTATCCGGGTTTGACCAGTATCCTGGATTTGGGCTGCGGGTATGGTCCGGTGGGTCTGACGCTGAAGGCTCTTTTTCCCGATGCATGTGTGCATCTGGTGGACAAAGATGCCCTGGCGTTGGAATATACCCGCCAGAATGCTGAACTGAACCGGCTGGACGGACTGGAGGTGTATCGCAGTCTGGGTTATGATGATTTGAAGGACCGGGATTTTGATATGATTATCTCCAATATCCCCGGCAAAGCCGGAGAGCCGGTCATAGCCTATCTGCTCAGAGAAGCTGGCTATTACTTATCCCAACATGGCATCTCGGCAGTGGTTGTGGTCAATCCTTTGGTGCCGCTGGTAACCAAAATTCTGGCTGAAACGGCCGGCGTGGAGATTCTTTTTAAACATCACTGGGCCGACCACAGCGTTTTTCATTACCGCTTTGCTGTCTCTCACAGGGATTCGGAATGGCCGCTCTCCGCTGTGGAGCGGGGAATCTATACCCGCCACAAACTGACATATCATTTTGGCAGGATAGATTACCCTATGGATAGCGCCTTCGGGCTGGCCGATTTTGATTCACTGGGCAATGAAAATGAACTCCTCTTTAACACCTTAAAGAGCTTTCCGCCTGAAGGCTCATCCTCTGTTTTGGTCTTCAATCCCGGGCAGGGACATTCCGCAGTGATGCTTTGGAAGGTAGCTCAGCCGCAAATTATTCGCCTGGTAGACCGGGATTTGCTGGCGCTCAGATACAGTCAGCATAACCTTATCCTCAATCACTGTCCGCCGGAAAAGGTTCCATTATTCCACCAAATCGGGATGGCGGGTTTGCCTGAAGGGAAAACAGATTTTGCCGTAGTGGCGCTCAGGGAGGAAGAAGGCCCATCAGCCAACCTGGCAGTATTGCGTCATCTGGAGAGCGCTCTCACCATTGATGCCGTGGTTTTGGTTTCTGGCGGTTCTACGGCTATTACGCGTCTGGCGGATAATCTGAAACAACAAAAGCTGATGTTGATCAAAAATCGTGAACGCTGGAGAGGGCAGAGCCTGTTGGTTTTAACCAGGCGTTAGGATTGCAAAACGACCGGCTGTTATCTACAACCGGTCGTTTTAATTGATGATCGAGGAACTAAGGCTTGTTCCAGTTCAGAGGCCCGGGGGTGGTCTGCTTCTGGTAAATGGGGTTAAAAATCAGTGTTCCGAGTTTTGCCAGCATTTCGTGCCGTTTCTGATTATCCGGTTCGTCAGGAAAAGCCCTGATCAATGCTTCGTTGCGCGCCCGAACGCCATCCTTGAATTCTGGATGGGTAAAAATGAAGAGGTCATTACGCAAGATCCCCCGGAGGACTCGCTCTCCGACCTCTTCGGGTGTCATGAACAGGCTGGTGTCCCAGGGTGGTCTATTGCCGGCACCGGGTGAAGGCGGCGGCGGACGCCAGGCCGGTACTCCGTCGTTCTTAAGGTGTTCCGGACGGTTGGCTTGTGTTGATTTTCCCAGGTTAGTGCTGACCGGCCCCGGGCAGAAGAGGGAGGCTCCCACTTTAGTGCCCTGAAGGTCGGTGGCCAGGGTTTCCATCATTCCGGCGATGGCATATTTGGTGGTATTATAAATTCCGTTCATACCCACGGCTGTAATGCCGGCTGTGGAGGATGTAGAGACAACATGTCCTTCCTCACCGTGCTTGAGGATGCGCGGCAGGATGATTACCAGACCGTTAACTACGCCGGAAATGTTAACGCCAAGAGCAAAATCCCAATCTTTAAAAGTGGTAAATTGCAGCGGACCGCCCGTGGCCACTCCGGCATTATTGACCAGAACATGGATTTTGCCGAACAGAGCTTCAGTTTCATCAGCCGCTTTGATATAAGCCGGGCGGTCGGTGACATCCAGTTTAAGCGGATGAACAGTCAGATCAGCACGCTTGAAGTAAACCATAGCTTCATCCAGGGCATCCTGGCGGCTATCAGCAATAACCACATTCATACCATTAGAAGCAAAAGCGCGGGCTATGCCCAGTCCGATACCGCTGGCCCCGCCGGTCACAAAGGCTGTTTTTCCTGTTACGATGTCCAATTCTTGTTCCTGTCCTTTTTTATTTTAAATGGAGCTATTTCCGGGCAGCCCGCATATACCGTCACGGCAAACCGCAGGCGCCGGCATACGGAGCGGTTTAACATCCAACGTTACACCCTTTTTGGGTATCCATTTATCAATTGATACTGTGGCATTATGGAAAAAGTCCGTAGTCAGCCACATGGGATTCCACTCACCCCCGACCACAATCAGGTTGAAGCTTTCCGGTTTTAGCCAGGCGTTCTTAAGTTCATTGACAAAATATTGTCCTACCTCTGTCCTGTTTTTAAATCCTTCGTTCTTAAGGCTTTTCGCTACCAGCGGGTCGATGACAAATGTGGCGCCACCCGCCATCATCCCGGTCCGGGCTTTCAATACCTCGGCCATTCTCCTGGCCGGTCCTAATCCAAAACCCTGGATGCTCCAACCTCTGAAGAGGCTGACCGCACTTTCTGAAGCTTTAAACCCTTTAGAGACGTGGTAAGGCTCAAAGACGCTCAGTTCTTCGTTCTCTGCACAGCACATATTGTTATAGTTGAAGTTATTGCCGGTGCTGGCGGTGAAGTTTTCATTAATTTTGGCGTCGCCAAAATTCAAGCTTAAAAGAGTCCAGGCCCGGCCAATCACGGCATTGGCAAAGTTGAATGGGCTGAGGGCACCGGTCTCGCAGTTCATACCAATTTTTTGGCGGATGGGACCGTTGACTACCATCATGCTGCCGAAGGAGGTGGTGGAACTGGGCAGAGATGGAATCTGTGAGGCGGCCAGAGCCAGAACGACCGGGAAGTGTTCGGGGCGGCAGCCGGCCATAACAGCGTTGACAGCCACTTTTTCAACCGTATATTCCAGCCTTTCTTCATGGGTGGTGACAGACATTTGCCCTACTACTTCCTGTGGGTCATGGTCCGTTCCAGTCAGCATTTCAGCCACTCGTTCTTCCGTAGGCAGGACTATCGGTAGGCCGTCCGTCCAGCCTTTTTCCAGGAACAGGCGGTGTAGATTAGTCTCAGGATCCGGGGCCAGCAAACGCGGACGGCGAGGTTTCTTTTCAATTACCGGGTGCAGTTCTTCCTCAGTCAGAGGGTTGGTCAGAGCATCTATCATTTCCTGCATTAGTGGTTTATAGGTTACAGGATCATCTCCATCCAGATAGGCGCGCAGTATTTCACGGGGTACGAAGCCAACCGGATGTGGCGGATAGCTGTAGCGTAACATCATGCCGTGGTTTCGGCTGTCTTTATCAATATAGTCCGCGAAACGGGCGGTGACGACAGGGGCAGTGGGAATGCCAAACTGGTCTTCCAGCGTCCGGGAAAATTCGGCGATACTCGCCGAACAACCGTCTCAGCCGCCCACGCCAATGATGGCGGCGTGACCTTTGTCTTTTATTTCTGCCCACAGAGCGGGATCATCAGTGAAGATGCCGCCGACCTTGTTTTTGAGTTCAGTTTTAACTCCTGGCATGTTTTTCCCAAACCAGATCTGCAATTCCTGCATGAATTCTGGGGCTCCGGCAAAGCCGGTATTGATCAGATACACTGTTTTTCCTTCCAGGGAATCCAGTCTTTTAGCCATGCGTACAGGCTGTACTCCGCCACTGGGCTGGGCAGCCGGGTCCAGGATGGCCCCAGGATGCATACTGGCGGTGATGGTGCGTCCAAAGACGCCGCTGGGCTGGCCGCGGGGGTCCAAGACCGTCACTTTAAAGTTGTCTTTTCCCATATCTGCTCCTTTAGTAATAAATAATTATAAATTTATTAAATTTTAAGTGTGTATACATTGTTCGTATGGGTTTATTATATACGGAAGCAGGAATGCTGGCAAGCCCGGATTGGATTTATTAATGGTGAAATAGCTGGTGAGAACTGGATTTCCGGATGCTGGCCGGAGAAACTAAAGCCAAATACCTGGCTGGCGTCAAAAGACATTCAGATTTGCCGGTTGGTTGATTCAGTCATGCTGTGAAAACAAGAGAGAACAAACCGCCCGTGATCATAATCCAAAATAGATTACATAAAGTTATTAATCCGTTTATCCTGAAATCTGGCTGTGGTATTGACATAAATTGACTTGCAGAGTTAGACTATAGTAACTTTTGTTTCAGGTTTCAGGACAGAGCTTTTTCAGGTATGAATGGTATCGAAAACCGCATCTGGAGTTTAAGGAGGAAATATGGATCTGGGTTTAAAGGGAAAGGTAGCCATAGTAACCGGGGCTGGCAGCCAGGTAGGGTTTGGTAAAGAGATAGCTATTCTGATGGCCAAAGAAGGGTGTGAAAAGATCACCGTAACTGATGTCAATCTGGGGGAGGTGGAAAAAACGGCGGCGGCGTTAAAAGCCATGGGTTGCCAGAGCCTGGCCATAAAAGCTGATATCACCCAAAAAGGCGAAGTGATCAATATGGTTGATCAGGTCATGAAGGAATACGGCAGAATTGATATTCTGTGCAATGTGGCGGGAGCAATCTTGCATAAAGATAATATTGCTCTGGAAGAACAAGACCAGGAGATATGGGCCAAACAGATGAACCTTAATCTCTTTGGTACAATGAGAGTTTCGCAGGCAGTGCTGCCGTATATGAGAAAGCAGAAGTACGGTGTTATTGTCAATATTGGTTCTGGCAGTACCCACCAGACCACGATGGGTGTCGGGGTGTACGCCATGTCCAAATACGCTATTGACCTTTTTACCCGGCAACTGGCGATGACTGAAGCAAAATCCAACATCCGGGTGAATTGTGTGGCCCCCGGTCCGGCTCCCACCAATTTTGGTGCAGGAGTTCTCAGAGATGGGCCGCCGCCTACTCCGGAACAGGAGAAGCAAAGACGGGAATTCATGGTCAAGATGTTCCCCCTGGGCCGGATTGGCACTGCGGCGGATATTGCCAATGCCACCGTCTTTCTGGCCTCCGATCTGACATGCAATGTGACAGCTCAGATTTTCCATGTCTCAGGCGGTCTGGTCGTAAATTAGATGTTCGTCCAGGACAACCCGGATAACCCGAAATCAGGCAAAATTTTACAGGAGAGAAGAATATGAGCGGTCTGTACGATAAATACATCCATCATCCTCCACATCTGCGTTTATCCCTGAAATCCGATAAAAGCGTGGTTTTCGATGGATTGATGGTTGGCCACCAGATGTTGGGGTATGAGTTCACTATCGGTCATCAGTTCGTCAGGAAGCCCTTTAAAGGTGATAATCCCTGTCATACTCATAATTTTCAGGAGTTTATTGCCTGGTACGGCGGCAATCCGGATGATCCGGATGATTTCGGTGCAGAGGTGGTGTTTTATTTCGGCAAAGAAATGGAAAAACACGTTTTCACCCGCCCGACCATAGTTTCGCTGCCGCCTGACCTGCCCCACTGCCCATTGGAGATTACGCGGGTTGACAGTCCGATTATTCAAATTGAGGTCATGCTTTCCGGTGCCAAAGGCACCCGCGAGCCCTTCTTTGAGAAAGACAAAGGCTTTTCACCGGGCAAAGTGATGGATTTCACCCTGTTAAAGTCAAAGTGGGATAAATAGCCTGATAGCGAGTTAGAACCGCATCGGGTAAATAACGTGGTGTAAAAACAGTCCTCTGGTATTCGTCCCTGGAGGACTGTTTCTTTTTTCGGTGAAAACCCGGGCTGGAACAGCATCAGTACTCAAAAAATCTAGCTGCCGTACCGCTGCTGACCTTTCCATCATGATGGCGCCCGTTTATGGATTCTGCATAGATACTGCCCGGCGTTTAACAGTTATGATGACTGATACGGTTTCCAAAATGATCATCTGCCATCTGCCCCATATGTTTGAGTAGTGTTTGATCACACCTGATGATCAGAGTGTCTCCGGCAGAATTCAGTTTCCTTTGCTTGATAGCACGATGTTTTCTTTGGATAACAAACGGGAAAGATAACCTGTGACGGTCCAGACCATCACCGTGCCAACTAAATACCACAGGGCAAAAGTCCATGAGGCCAGGTTAACAGCTCCTGTGGCGATTGCGATCGGGAGTCCCATCATTATCCCGAATCCGACGATAAAAGACGGCGCTATGGCGATATCAGGGTTGTTGGCCAGAGAAAAAAGAATGATAAAGGCAAGCAGGCCGAAGAGCAGCAGCGGATTAATGATGAATCCGGTGATCAGCGCCGGGACCGGTAAGATGAAATAGCCCATGGCGGGATTAATAGTTGTCAAATTCACTGCCAGCAATACCATGAGAGCGGCAATGACGGATACGCCAAACCCAGGCAGAAAAATGGCTAAACATTTTCCCATCCAGAGCGCTCCGGGGTTGAGCGGTGTCGCCAGGAGGCTCTCAATATTGCCATTAGTTTTCTCTTTGATTACAGGCAGGCTGGCGAAAGTCCAGATGAAGGCTATGAGTATGAGAAAGGGCAGAAAGAGGACTATCAGTCCTATTATCAATTCCAGCAAGGGGCCGGCTGCCTCTTCTCCCAACCAGGCTTGCCGGCTTAAAGCGAAACTGATGCCCGCCGCTGCGGCAACGGTAATCACGGCAGCTACCAGGATCATTATCCGGAAGGCATTGGTCTGTCTGAATTCCCGGAAATCTCTGCGGATAATAATGCTCAGGTTAATCAAATCAAGCTCCTATCGTGAGAGCACAATTCTCTCCCTGGTGAGGCGCGGCCGTAATAACACAGCGATAACACCGATCACCACCGCCAGACCAAGATTAGCCAGGGTGAATGGCCAGGAAGCAGCATCAAGAACACTGCGTACCCCGAGATTAATCATCAATGATGAAAAGACAGGCAGAAATACCTGGACGATCACATTGCCGGTAGCCGGTTTGCCGGTTAGCCCGATCAGGTGCACCATCAGGCTCAATCCAAGATAGATAAGCGGCACCGCGATAAAGCTGCTGACGGCTATCCATGGGTTGATCAGGAAGCCGACCCTGGGAATAAAGTAGATATAGTTTACAGCCACTAACGCCATTAAACCAAGAACCCATCCCATGACCAGTCCGGGAAGGAAAACGGCCAGGCTTTTACCTATCCAGATATGGTTCACTTTAAGCGGTGTTGCCAGAAGAGCCGTTAAATTCCCCCGTGACTTTTCCCGTGTCATAGATTGAGAGGCAAACACATTCATGTTTATTCCAAGACCGATGAGGCATGCAGAATACACCACCACGCAGAGATATGTTTCTAACGTATGTCTATCCAGTATCTCCGCCTTCATCGCCGGAGCTATCGCCAGCAGGCAAAAAGCCGCGACCAGACCAATAGCGCATATCAATACCACCGCCAGCGCCACCACTATTACAATCTTCAACCGCAGATTGTTCCTGATACTGACGGAGTTTATCAAGGCTATCTCTCTCATGCCGGCTCTACTTCTTTCAAGATTGAGGTATACATGTCTTCCAGCGTGGCTTCCTGGCGCACGGCTCCTTCGATTCTAACCCGGCGCTCATTCAGCAGGCTGATAATATCCGGCACTTCCGTGCCCGCCGGCGGAGAGAAGATCAGGCGTCTTTTCTGCTTTTCCACTAGTCCCAGTTGAGGTAGACTCTTCAGTTCATCTACCAAAGATTGATCGATCTCACTGGTTGTCTCAATCACCACGGTACCACCGCCCATCCCTCGCCGCAGACTCTCCGTTTCACCATAAAGCTTGATCTCACCCCGGTCTATCAGAGCGATTCGGTTGCAGATTCTTTGCACCTCATCCAGATTGTGGGAGCTCAAGAATACGGTCTTGTTTTCTTTATGAGCCAGGTCGAGCATGATTTGTCTTACTTCTATCTGCCCGGATGGGTCTACTCCGGCCGTAGGCTCATCCAGGACGAGCACCTCCGGATCATGGGTCATAGCTCTGGCCAAAGCCAGCCTTTGCCTCATGCCCCTGGAATAGGTGCCAACCCGGTCCCTGGCCCTGTCACTTAGTCCCACCGCCCTCAGGAGTTGGGCAATTTTTCCTCCGGAATTGCCCATTCTATAGATTTGAGCATAAAATTCCAAATTTTCTTCAGCCGTCATATTGTCATA
>DAOUAU010000057.1:0-2808 GCA_034433195.1 Dehalococcoidales bacterium | reverse complement strand
CCTTTTCTCATGAAATTCTTCCACTTCCGAGATTTCTTTGAAGGAGACGGCAATATCCTTGAATCCCTCTTTTTTGGCGGTGGCAGAAGCTTCTTTATACAGAATGCTCCACTCCATACGCTCACCGGCGGCGGCAGCTTCCAGATTAGCCGCGGTGTCCTTGATCATGCCGGCCGGGTAAGAGGCGGTAATTTCCAGGTCCCCGCCTTCCAGATAGCTGAAAAAGATTTCGGCATGTTCCTTTTCGTTGTCCGCAGTTTCGGAGAAGATGTTGGCTATCTGCTGAAACCCTTCATTTCTGGCTTGACTGGCGAAATAGGTGTAGCGGTTACGCGCTTGAGATTCGCCGGCAAAAGAAGCCAGCAGGTTCTTTTCGGTTTGAGTGCCTTTGATTGATTTTCCCATTGATGGTCCTCCATTTTTTATTTATCCAATCACAAATCATGGCATATTATTGAAATAACCACGGTATTATTTCTCCATCTTGCCCATCATTATCCAGGAAACATGATGGTGTTCACCGGTATCGTGTCTTTCGCGGTAATCTCTCTCAAACAGGGCGCTGATGTTCAGGAAATCAAAATCTTTTTCCAAATCGGCGCGGGAATTGAAATGTAGATAAATCTCATCTATATAAGCATTTTTTTCATTCTCAACTGCGGTGCCTTTGCCGTAATGCTGAGGATCATTAACTGAGAATGTGCTTAAAAACAGAACGCCGTCTTTTTTCAGGCAGCGTTTGATAGTCTCTCTCAATTTTTCTCTCTCATCCGGTGGCAGAACATGATAAAGACTGGCTACAAATATGATGTCATATTTATCACTCATGTGCGTAAAATCATAGCACAGCAATTCAATCCGGTGTATCAGCGTTTTGGGGATGTGTGCGCGCGCCATCTCAATGGCTTTTTCAGAACTGTCCAGTCCCAGGATATGGCATGGCAAGTGTTGTGCCAGAAAAATGGTATCGCGACCGTAACCGCAGCCCAAATCCAGTATGAAGATGTCCGTCACCTTCTTGAATTGCGAACTCTCTTTCAGAGTATTGCAGGCGTAAATAGCCAGAGGGCTGGGCTGGTCCCCCCAAACCTTATTCTGATTAGTGTAGGTTTTGTTCCAGAAAGCTCTTGGCAAATGCCGCTCCTCACCGGTCACTGACCGTCCGCATAATAATAATTATTATTATAGTCGGTTTCTTCGGCTGGCAACAAATTCAGAACTGACGGTGTTCCGGCAGATAACTCAATATCATTGATGCAGACTGTATCAATGGAATTAGAGCCACGATGAGATTCCTGAGGCTGACTCGAAAGTGGTTTGACGAGCCTGGAGCCGTCACTTTATAATTAACCCATTGTATAAAAAGGAGATTCCTTTGCAGTATTTTTTAACCGATGAACAAAAAATGATTCAGGACCTGGCTCGCAAGCTGGCGGAAGAACGCATTTTGCCGGTTCGCATGGCACTGGATGAGAGTGAGGAATTCCCCTGGGAAATTATTCATGAAATGGCTGCTTCCGACCTGTTCCGCGTTTTTGTTCCGGTGGAATATGACGGACTGGGCGGCGGTTGTCTGGAATTATGTCTGGTGATGGAAGAAATCAGCCGCATTTGCAGCGGAGTGGCCATCAGCTATGCCGCCAGCGCGCTGGGCAGTTATACCTTGATGGATTATGGTTCGGAGACATTGAAACGCAAGTTTCTGCCGGATATCGCCTCAGGCAAAAAACTGGCCGCTTTCGCGCTCACCGAGTCCGGCGCCGGCTCAGATGCCAGCGCCATTCGCACCACGGCGGAAAAAGTTGCGGGCGGATATCTGATTAACGGCACCAAACAATACATTACCAATGGCGGCCAGGCCGAAATTTATACCGTAATTGTCATGACTGACAAATCCCGCGGCGCCCGCGGCGCCAGCGCCATTGTGGTTGAAAAAGGCACTCCCGGTTTCACTTTTGGCAAGAAAGAAAAGAAAATGGGCATCCGGGCTTCTGCCACCAGCGAACTGGTTTTTCAAAACTGCCTGGTGCCGGAAGAGAACTTGATTGGCAAACCGGGATCAGGTTTTATATTAGCCATGAAACTTTTTGACAAGTCCCGGCCGGGTGTGGGTGCCCAGGCTTTGGGCATTGCCCAGGGGGCTTTGGAGGCGGCTTTCAGTTACACCCGTGACCGGGTCCAGTTCGGTCAGGCTTTGATCAACCAACCGGTCATTCAATATCAGCTGGCTGAAATGGCCACTCAGATTGAGGCTGCCCGGGCTCTGGTTTATGCCGCCGCCCGCAATGCTGACTGTGCCAAAGATTGCACTGAAAGTTCCGCCATGGCCAAGGTTTTCGCCTCTGATGTTGCTATGAGTGTGACCACTCAGGCCGTCCAGTTATGCGGCGGCGCCGGCTATATGCGTGACTATCCGGTGGAAAAAATGATGCGGGATGCCAAAATCACCCAGATTTATGAGGGTTCTAACCAGATATTGACCGGCGCTATCGCTCTGGAATTACGCAAACGCAAGGCTAAAGCCGCATGAATATCGTAGTTTGTTTGAAACAGGTCCCCGCTACTACCGAGGTCAAAATCAATCCTCAAACCAATACTCTGATCCGCCAGGGGATCAAAAGCGTGATTAATCCTTTTGACAGCTATGCCCTGGAGGAAAGCGTCCGGTTGAAAGAAAAACACGGCGGCAAAGTGACCGCTGTCAGTATGGGGCCGCCTCAGGCCGCCGATATGCTCAAGGAAGCCATTGCGCTGGGCGCCGATGAAGCTGTTTTGCTGAGTGATGCCGCTTTTGCCGGCGCGGATACC
>DAOUAU010000056.1:0-3196 GCA_034433195.1 Dehalococcoidales bacterium | reverse complement strand
GCAGTCTTGCGGATAAATTTTAAGGCGTGCTTAAAACTCCAGAAGGTATCCGGATATTTGGGGTAAACCATTAATATTTTCACTATTCATTCTCCATTCATGGTCAGCATTACCGGTTCAAGCCATCAGGTTAATACGGGTTCCGATTTGCATCAGACCAATATCCCATACAGGAAATGACTGGATTTGCCCAGTTAATAGAATCCTACTATACCGGCACAAATTTAACAACGTCATAACTTTTTATGATAAGAATTGATATGATGTGTGTGAATTCTGGCTTCTGCCGATGCCCACCAGAACCCTTGCCCCGCATCCTGTCTGGAAGTGGTGGTATGTCCGGTTACACAGCCGCTGATTTCAGTATCTCTACCAGCAGCTTTTGCCAGCTTTGGCCCAGCCGTTTCAAACTGGCTATCACCTGGGTGGTCCCCAGCTTTAAATTGTAACGGTAATAATGCACCAGATTTTCCCGTTTGAATTGCAGGCCGCTAAAAAGCCTGAGCGTGACCAGGTCATCATTGGTGCTGATGCTTTCGATCCCGGCTTTAGCGCCCAGCGACTTAACTTTCACGATATACAGCAAGTTAGTCACTTCAACCGGCAGCGGCCCAAAGCGGTCTGCCATCTCTTTCGCCATGTCTTCGGCGGCCTCAACGCTATCAAATTCAGTGATTCTCTGATACAGGCTGAGGCGCATATCTATTTCAGAAACGTAACTCTCAGGTATAAAGGCTTTTAACGGCAGATCCACTGATGGCGGCGGACGCCGTTTGACCGGGGCACTGCGCTGGCCGGCGCGCAGGGCTTTCTGATCTTCTACCGCTTCTGCCAGCAACCGGGTATACAGATTGAAGCCTACCGCGCTGATGTTGCCGCTTTGTTTCATTCCCAACAGATTGCCGGCGCCGCGGATTTCCAGGTCTTTCATGGCGATGCCGAAACCGGCGCCCAGCTCAGTGGCCTCATAGATGGTGCGCAGCCGTTTTTCCGCCACCGGGCTGAGGCGTTTTTCGCGGTCATAGAGAAAATATGAATAAGCCAGATTGCTACCCCGTCCGATGCGCCCGCGCAACTGATAAAGCTGGGTCAAACCAAATTTGTCAGCCTTGTTGACGATCAGGGTATTGACGTTGGGCATGTCCAATCCGGATTCGATAATGGTGGTGCAGACCAGCACATTGAAATCACCCCGCTGGAAGCTGAACATCACTTTCTCCAGCTTATCCTCCGGCATCTGACCGTGACCGATATCGATTTTAGCCTCCGGTACCAGTTGTTGCAGCCGACCGGCGATGGCTGAGATGCCCTGTACGCGGTTATGCACAAAAAAGACCTGCCCGTTGCGGCCCAATTCACGCAAGATGGCCTCACGCACCAGGTGGTCACTGTACTCCGCCACATAGGTGCGGATGGGCTGGCGGTTTTCAGGGGGAGTTTCAATCACGCTCATATCTCGCACTCCCACCAGTGACATGTGCAGCGTGCGCGGGATAGGAGTGGCACTTAAAGTCAAGACGTCTACCTGCTCCCTCAGTTTCTTCAGATGCTCTTTGTGGGAAACACCGAAGCGCTGTTCTTCATCTATTATCAGCAACCCCAGATCTTTGAAAATGACATCTTTTTGCAGGATGCGGTGAGTCCCGATGCAAATATCCACACTGCCGTTGGCCAGCCCGGCAATAACCGCCTTTTGTTCTTTGGGCGAACGGAAACGGCTGAGCACATCGATCTTGACGGGGAAGACGCCCATCCGCTGTTTGAAGGTGATAAAGTGCTGTTCGGCCAGCACTGTGGTCGGCACCAGCACCGCCACCTGTTTGTCACCCATAACCGCTTTGAAGGCGGCCCGCAGCGCGATTTCGGTCTTGCCGTAGCCCACATCTCCCACAATCAGACGGTCCATTGGTTTGGAACGGGCCATATCTTCTTTCACTTCGTCCTGGACTTTAAGCTGGTCGGCCGTTTCAATATAGGGGAAAGAAGCCTCCAGTTCGTTCTGCCAGACTGTATCCGGGGGGAAAACATGCCCGGGAACCACTTCCCGTTTGGCGTATAGCTCCAGCAAGTCCTGGGCAATTTCCGCAACATCGTCCTTGACCTTCTGCTTGGTGCGGTTCCACTCCTGGGTACCTAAACGGCTCAGTGCCGGAGCGTCCTCGCCGGAGCCGATATAGCGGCTGACCCGGTCTATCTGGTCAGTGGGAACAAATAGTTTGTCTCCGGCGGCGTAGGTTAACATCAGGTATTCTTTTTGGGCATCGCCGGCATTCATGTTTTGAATACCGGTGAATTGTCCGATGCCGTGTTCAATATGTACAATATAGTCTCCTGGTTTAATCTCCACCAGCAGCTTGTGGCGTTTGACCGGGCGTTTTTTAAGGAAACGGCGCTCCTTGATAAATCCAAAGATTTCCCGATCGGTTAATAAATGGGTATTTCCCATCAGCCAGCCGGATTCCAGTGAGCCCTGTATCAGGCTGATCGAACCGGGCAGAGGAGGGGCTTTCAGTTCGCTGGATATCGGCGCCAGCATGTTTTTCTCTTCAAATAGTTCTGATAAACGGGCGGCCTGGTTGCTGATATATATCAAGCGCTGCTGATGCCTCAAATAGTCGCGTGATTTCTGAATCAAGACTGGCAATTGCCCGGCATAGCTGGGAGCCGGGGTAAACTCCATTTTCAGCGCATTTTCCTCCTGGCTTTCTTCCCAGGAAAGCAGGTTGATACAAGAGCTGTCTTTGAGTCGGGACTTCATCTCTTCCCATGTGAAATGCGGGTCTGGAAAATTGGACGGCAGTTCCCCGGCGGTTAATTTTTCTTGACGCAGTTCTGTATTGTGCTCGTCCAGATAACGCACCTCTTCCTTGATCTGAGACATCTCATCCATGACAATCAGCGTGCCGGCCGGCAAATAGTCCAAAATATTGCCGCTATTGAAGACGGGTGAATAAAAAGATTGATTAGGCGGACGCTGACCTTCCAGAATCTGCTGGATTTCCTGCCGGTATTGAGATTTGGCTTCCTCTGAGCAATGCGAAAGGTCCAGGTCCTCCAGTCTTTTTTTGAGGACCGGATTATGATGCAAGGGCAAGATTTCATTGGCCGGGCAGATTGAGATATGCTGAATCACCTTTTGTGAGCGCTGGGTAGTGGGATCATATAAGCGGATGCTTTCCAGTGTATTACCAAAAAA
>DAOUAU010000055.1:0-2626 GCA_034433195.1 Dehalococcoidales bacterium | reverse complement strand
GTCACTGGAAAGAGGTGCATGGCCCATTAGCCGCCAGGCTGATTCCAGGGGTCAGGAAATACGTACAGAATCATTTGATCAGCATACCGGGTTATCAGTATGAAGGAAACGGAATAGTGGAGATGTGGTATGACGACATTGAATCTCATCAGGAAGCGATACGATTTTTAAAGTCCCCGGCGGCTACAGAACTGGCAATCGATGCCCGTCAGTTCTGTGAAATGCGGCCCGGCGGCGTATGGCTGGCCGAAGAATACGTCATCAAGGACGATATCTCTAAAAAGTAGGCCCGGAATATGACTATTGAAAATAATAAGGCGTCCTGACTGAGTCAGGACGCCTTATTATTTAAAGGCATTGTGTGGTTTTTAGGTTAACGGAATATCACCGAGGGAAATATCAATATCAGTATTGACTTTAATGGTCTTGGATTTTTTGCCTTTGGCAATTACCAGGGTGAACTTGCTGACAGGCAGCCCTTCAAATTCGAAATCGCCATAATCATCGGTCTTGGTGGTATAGCTCTGCTTGTCTTTGTTATCCGTTAGAGTGATATTAGCGCCGATGATCACTTCTTTTTCAACCGGATCGTAAACGGTGCCAGCCACAAATCTCTTCGGCAAATTCAGATAATATACTCTGGGTTTGTCCTGAGCCACCCGCTCAGGATCGATATACTCTGCTTTCTTGATGTATTCTTTGGCATCCGCCTCTTCCATGAATTTAAGGGCCAGAGTCGGGCAGGCATCCACACATCTGGGTTCTTTCCAGCCAGAATCCAGCAGATGAGCGCAGCCGGTGCATTTCTGGGCGATATTCAAGTCATCATTGAAGTAGATGGCTTTATAAGGGCATGAATCCACGCAGCTCTTACAACCGGTGCATTTCACCGGGTCAATAATGACCAGTCCGTCTTCTCTGCGGTAGATGGCGCCCTCCACTTTGCAGGCCGTCATACATTCGGCTTTGCCGCAATGGTTGCACATAAAAGGAACGTAGGTCACTTTTACACGCGGAACCTGTCCCCGCACAGTTTCCGTCAATTTCAGCCAGAATTGCCCGGTTTCAGGTTGGGGTTTGGCGTAGGGCGTCCAGTCATTAACTACATGCTCGTCTTTGCAAACGATCTGGCAGTTATAACAGCCGTTGCAGATTGAAACATCATGTACAAAAACTTTCAATTTATTTTCCTCCCTCAACCCAGGCATTGAAACGCAGACCGGAAGCAGGATGATACTCCCTGTTGAAAGCTTCCGGATAGAGTTTTCTCCACTCTTCCATTTCAGCTTGAGTCACTTTCTGAACATCTGCCAGGAAACCGCTGGTGGCTTCTGCCACGCAGTTTTTAGATGCGATTCCGTCAGGAGAAATCAGATCAATAGCGCCGCCTCTGTCAATCTTGCCAGGCAGGATAGCATCACACCGGGCGCCATGGTCCATATAAGTAACCCCAGGCATGATTCTTTCCCAAACCAGTGCGCCGCCGAGGACTACGCCTCTCTCATTGAAAATCTTTACGATGTCACCGAACTTGATGCCTCTCTTGGCAGCGTCAGAAGGATGAATCCAGATCGGCTCATACATGTAGCCGTCCCAACCTTTAACTTTGCAAGTCAGAGTTTCACGAGTCCAGGGTATGTCATCAGCCTGGGCATGTGTTCTCCACCTGGGATGATTGGCAACCACCAGCAATGGGAAGATTTTGGAGCGGCTGCCTCCGCGTCTTTCATCATGCATCTCGGATCTCTCAACCCACTGTGGATAGGGCGGTCTTTCCATATCGGTGGGGAAAGCATCAGCCAAAGCTTGAGAATAGATCTCCAGTTTACCGGTTGGAGTAGGAGCGGGATTCGCTTCTGGATCATCATGGAATTTACGCCAGAAGGAGACATCTTTCTCCCAGTCTTTGGCGATCGGGAAGACGAAATATTGCTTTTCCTTGAATTCTTCCCATGTCAGGAAGGATTCGCAGCCCATGTTGACAAAAACCAGTTTCTGCAGGTCCTGCAGCGTCTGCCCCTGGGTAATCTCTTCGTATTTCCCCATTTTCTTGGCAACTTCCATGACGCATTCAAAATCACTCTTGGATTCGCCAATGGGTTCGATAGCCTTATTCTGGATGGCAATATGCTGGAATTGAACGCCCTGTCTGGTATGGGTAACAATGTCATCTACTTCCATCAAGGTGTTCGCCGGCAGAATGATGTCCGAGTATATGGTATCATTTTCCATCCAGGGATGCTGCACCACGATGGTTTCGATCTTTTCATTGCGGTAAGCTTCGATGGTTTCATTTCCGCCGTTCCAGCAAGTGGTGCGGCAGGGATTATCACACCACAACATATGGATTTCCGTGCCGCCGTCTTCTTTGGCGATAGGGTAAGTATAATGTTTGAATTGATCTTCCACGCTGGCTTCAATAGCGCCGCTGCCATTAAAGCTGACGGAACCCCATTCGATGGCCTTATGGATCAGGGTTTTCGGGATAAGCTGTTTACCCCAGGCGGCTACGGTGGAACGAGTAGGTTTGATCAAACGTTCGCCCAAGACGGGATTGAAAAAGCGGGTGGTTTTAATGCCTTCAGCGCGAGGCATACCTCCATAGGTAATTTGGGTCTGCCACTTG
>DAOUAU010000054.1:0-3926 GCA_034433195.1 Dehalococcoidales bacterium | reverse complement strand
TAAAAAGAGTTTATGATTTCTTTTCCGGCGATTTTAATATTTTCCGTATGTCCGGGCGATTTCCCCAAGCATCCTGATGTTCTCAGCTTTAGCTTCATCAAGGACCGAACCGTTTGCCAGGATAAATCCACCGCCCTTGCCGGCGGTATCAATCAGGTTAATGCAGTATCGTTTAACGGCCTCGGCATCACCCATCACCATTAAAGATGCGGGCACATTACCCATGATACAGGCCGTTTGGCCGAGGATTGCTTTGGCCTTCGCCATATCCGTCTTGTCAAAAAACCAGATGGTGCCGCCGGGCGGTAATTCCCGGAGGTATTCGAGCCGTAAATTGAAGCCTCCCTCAGCAAACAGACGCGGGACCAATCCCTCTTTGATTAAACCCAGCAAGACTGCTTTAAAGCTGGGCCAGTAAAACTTTTTAAATTGATCATCTGACATAAAGACGTCCGCACCCTTATGCAGAGGCATGTAGATGATGGGACTGCCGCCCCAGCGCACACTGGCCGTTCCCATGCTGATCATCAAAGGTACCAAACGGTCCATGGCCTGTAACAGTTTCTGCGGTTGACGGTACATATCTTTCATGATGCCAACGGTACCGCGCAGAGTATCTCCGATAAGATCGAAAGGAGCCTTGCTGAAGCCTCCATCAAACACGGGGTATCCGGCAACTGTCGATTTTAAGATACAGGCGCTGCGGGCTGCACTCCATTTCACAGCTTCATTCCCGGCATCCAGGAGAGCTTTCAGCGCTTCTTGCAGTTCGGGGTCGCCAAACACCGGCAAACTGGCTGCCAGAGGCACGATTTCTTGAGAATTGAACAAGTTAGGGATTTTCTTGAAAGGTTCCAGTTTACCAAAAATACGTCCCATGTATTTATTCAGCATGAAACATGATGGATCGTTGATCAGGTCATCGTATTCGTCAGCCAGCATGTACTCTTTTTCCATATACTGATAAGGTGTATAATCATTAACCCCGTGACCGGCCCATTTGACCATCCGGTAATCCAGAAGTTCCAGAGCCTTACCCGGAACAAATCCGCTGCCCACCACATTCACATCCGGATTGAAATCCATGACAAACTTGCGGTTTGCCATGGCCATTTTTTCATAGTCATACAGAGAATCCCGAACGGAAATGCCGGCGTAAAAAGCCGGGAACACTCCCAAAATAGGAACGGCAGGCACCCGGTCCGGTTTCTTCAATTGGATTACGTCAATCAAGCGCTTGATTCTTTGCTGATAAGCGGTTTTAGCCTCCGGGCTGTCAAAACTGATATTTTCTGCTGCCAGCCAGGCATCCATCCTGGCTTGCTGTTTTTCCTGGGGTGAAAGATTACACCATGCTTCACTGGCTATCACGGTTGTGCCCCCTTGATTTTTTATCTGAAATTAAAAAATGTAATTTTTTCTCCAGGTTTGATTACCAGGAACCTGTCATCCCATGGCCCATTAAGCAGAGCCTTCAGGTATAAATCGCTGCCTGAAATTTCTTCCAGAGTCAAATTGAATTTATCTGCAAAACGACGGCTGTACTGACGACAATCATCCATACTGTAATGCCCGGTGTTGATCAGTCCCAGACGGTTATAGTTTTTCAAAATCAGACCGGTGATTTCGTCAGCTTTTTCTTCTCCATATGTTTCCAGCAGCCTGTCATATTCATCCAATGGAGTCTCTCCGGCATCAATCCATCCTTTGGTCAGGTAATATGTCCCGGGATTCCGGGCATGCTGTTGACGGTAGGTTTCCGTTGACCCTAAAAACAAGGCTATACAATCGTCAATGCGCGGAATTATGAGGGTATGATTCTCCGAATGCAAGCCTACTACAGCCATTGAACAGAGACCATATCCCAGGATTATGTATTCGATAGTTGCTTCAGAGGTATCAATTGATTGCTGCAGAGCCTTTTTCAGTTGTTGAGGATTAACATGTAATCCAAAATCCAGGGCTTCATACTTCATGCCTTCGGGAATCAAAGAAATTATTTCATCAATGACGGCAGCGCATACTATGACCTTGCATTTCTCAGGGCTAACCCGGAAATCAGCCTGAGAGCTATTGTATTTCATTGAGAGGTATTATATAGTTATATATATAACTTTGTCAACTGCTACAAACGTATATGCCGTAATCATGACTGCCGTTAATCCGGTATGACTTTGGATGGTTGGTGTGGTTGACATAACGCTGTTGTTTTTATCTGGATTCTAATTAGTCCGGTACAGTAAGACAAGTTCGAACCAATGCAGAACAAAGTTAATCGAGATCTATACGAACCCAGTTATCTTCAATTAGTCCGTATCCTGCAGGAACAAATTGCTTCCGGGGAATTGCGGCCCGGGGACCGTTTGCCTTCAGAGTCGCAATTGTGCAAGTTTCATGATGTCAGTCCGATGACTGTTCGCCGTGTTATTAACATATTGGTGGATCAGGGCGCCGTCATCACCGAGCAAGGGCGAGGCACCTTTGTAAATTCTATTAAATTCTGGACGTCTACATTCGATCTGGGTGAATTACATAATATTTTACAGGACGAGAAGAGGACCCGTGTCAAGATACTGCAGAGTTCGATTATATCTGCCGATGAACGCGTATCCCGGAAGATGAAGATCAATACCGGTGAACAAATCATTTATATCCGGCGCCTGATCAATGTGGGTGATAAACCATTCCTCTATCATCGGGAGTATTTTGTATATGATGCATCCAAACCCATCATCGAATCTGAGCTGGATGTCACTTCTATCAGGGGGTTGTTTGAAGGAAAAAACAACTCTTTTTTCAAATATAGTCGGATGGTTATTGAGGCGACTGTTTTGGATGAAAAAGAAGCTTTGTTATTGACCTCTTCAGCGGCTAAGCCGGCTTTTCTGATTGAGCATACTTTTTACGATTTTGAAGACCGCATCGCAGGCTGGGGATGGTTTGTTTGCCCGGGTGACAGGCTCAGATTTTCCAATACTGTCGGGCTTAACGCCAGGAAGATAGATAATAATGAGCAATCATGACCTCCAGGACAGGCTGATTACGGCTATCGCCGATCTGAAAGGTGATGAAGCCATGACACTGGTTCGCCAGGCTATTTCTGAATTGGGCGATCCCATGCAGACGATCACCGATTGTCAGGAAGGAATGCGTCTGGTAGGCCAGCGTTACGCAGAACACCAGTATTACCTTTCCGGGCTGATTATGGGCGGCCAGATTTTTGCCGATGTGATGGGACTTTTAAGGCCTATAGTCGAATCCAGGATATCAGGGAACGCTTCCGGAAAAGTACTGCTGGGTACCGTTGCCAACGATATCCATGACCTGGGGAAGAATATTGTAAACATGCTTCTTTCCTGTCATAAATTCACCGTTCTTGACCTGGGTGTGGATGTACCTCCACAGGAGTTTGTGAAAAAGGCCAGAGAATTTCAGCCGGACCTGATCGGGCTATCCGGACTGATTACCGCCGCTTATGACTCGATGCGGGATACCATAACTTTATTACGCCAGGATGGTTTCCGGATCCCGGTTATCATCGGAGGCAGCCAACTGGATGATGATGTTTGCCGCTATACACGGGCGGACGGCTGGGTCAACGATGCCAATGAGGGCTTGATACTGTGTAAACAGTTAATTGCGAAATTAAAGTAAACCTCGCACGGGATTGCGGGAGGAAAAATATTGGGAGGACTCTGTATGAGAATTGGTTTTATCGGCGTCGGTCAAATGGGCAGGCACATGGCCAGACATATACTGGAAGCCGGATATGAACTGGTAGTGAATGACATAGCTAAAGAAGCTGCGGGATCTCTGATTGAAAAAGGGGCCAAATGGGCTGATTCACCGCGCGAGATCGCACGCACTTGCCGGATAGTATTTGCCAGCTTGCCCACTCCGAAACATGTGGAAGAAGTGGTATACGG
>DAOUAU010000053.1:0-4251 GCA_034433195.1 Dehalococcoidales bacterium | reverse complement strand
GTGATGGTGATATTATCAAGATTGATATTCCGAATTATAAGCTTGAGGTGGAGCTTTCTGACAAAGAAATTGCCCAACGTTTGGCTAACCTTCCCGAATTTGAACCTAGGGTCAAGTCCGGATATCTGGCCAGATATATTGAAAATGTCACCTCCGCCAATACGGGAGCAGTATTTAAGGAATAAATGGGGAATATTAGTCTTCAAATGCATATTTCAAATTTGGGGTGAATTGTATATGGAGCAGACGAGATGAAACTGACAGGCGCGCAAATTCTATGTGAGAGTTTACTGAAGGAAAAGGTGGACGTCATTTTTGGTTACCCGGGAGGAGTTGTTCTGCCTCTTTTTGATACTTTTCCGCAGTACCCCGCTTTGAAGCACATTCTGGTCAGGCATGAACAAGGGGCCGCCCACGCCGCCGATGGTTATGCCAGGGCTACCGGGAGAGTGGGAGTTTGTTTAGCCACTTCCGGTCCGGGAGCTACCAATCTGGTGACGGGCATCGCCAATGCTCATCTTGATTCAGTCCCCATGGTTGCCATTACCGGTCAGGTAGGCCGCCCCTTTATCGGCAAGGACGCCTTTCAGGAAGTTGATATCACGGGCATTACTCTGCCTATTACCAAACATAATTTTCTGGTGCTGGATACCGCCGATTTAGCCAAAGTGATCAAGGAAGCTTTTTATCTGGCCCGCACCGGGCGGCCGGGCCCGGTCTTGATAGATATACCCAAAGATGTATTCATTGAAAAAGCGGAATATCATTACCCGCTGAATGTCGACCTGCCTGGTTATGCTCCTACTTTAACCGGTCACTCTGCGCAAATAAAAAAGGCGGCTGAGATGATTAACAACGCCTCCAAGAAACCTTTGATAATTGCCGGCCGGGGTGTTATTGTGTCAGGAGCTTTTGAAGAATTAAAGCAGTTGGCGGAGACTGCCCAGATACCGGTAATCACCACTTTATTAGGGATCGGTTCATTCCCGGAATCTCATTCTTTGAGTTACGGCATGATTGGCATGCACGGCATGGTTTATGCTAACTGGGCGGTAGATGCTTCAGACTTGATCATAGCTATCGGCATGCGTATGGATGACCGTGCCACCTCTAAAGTCAGCGAGTTTGCTCCCAATGCGCGCATCATACATATTGAGATTGACCCGGCTGAAATTGGTAAGAACGTACGGGTTGACGTGCCTATTGTGGGTGACATCAAAAAAGTCTTAACTCCTTTGCTGAAATTAATTACACCGGCCAAACATCTGGATTGGATTCATCAACTGGACCACTGGCGTAAGGACCATCCCATCGTGTCTAACCGGATACGCAATGCTAAAAATTTGCTGCCTCAGTTCGCAGTGCGGAAAATTTATGAAGTGACCAAAGGTGAAGCCATAATTGTAGCCGGAGTCGGTCAGAATCAGATGTGGGCTGCTCAGCACTATTGGTTTGACAAACCTAATACTTTTATTACTTCAGGCGGATTGGGTACTATGGGTTTTGAGCTGCCGGCAGCCATGGGTGTGAAAGTAGGCTGCCCTGATAACATCGTTTGGTGTATCTGCGGTGACGGCGGTTTCCAGATGACCATGCACGAATTGGGGACCATAACTCAGGAAAAACTGGCGGTTAAGATAGCTATCTTGAATAACGGCTATTTGGGAATGGTCAGGCAGTGGCAAGATCTGTTCTATGAAAAGCGCTATGTCGGCACTCCTTTATCCGGCCCGGATTTTGTAAAGATCGCCGGAGCATATGGTATTCCGGCCTTGAGGGTAGAGCATAAAATTGACGTAATTCCGTCCATCGAAAAGGCAATGGAGACTGAAGGGCCGTTTTTAATCGATTTTCGAGTAGAACCGGAAGAGAACGTGTATCCGATGGTGCCTTCCGGCGAGGCTTTATCCAAAGTAATAGAAGAACCCCAAAAAGAGGTACAGACATGGTCACAACAAAACACACCTTAGTGGCTCTGGTGGAAGACAATCCCGGTGTCCTTAACAGGATGGTCAGTCTGTTCAGACGCAGAGGCTTCAATATTGCCAGCATCGCGGTGGGCAGCAGTGAGACGAAGGGCTTTTCCAAGGTTACCTTTGTGGTAGATGGGCCCTTAACGATGGTGGAGCAGGTCAGAAAACAACTGATGGCTAAAGTAGTGGAAATCGTAAAAGTTTCGGATATTACCGAGGAGCCGATCGTGGTACGCGAACTGGCCTTGATTAAAGTCAAAGCTCCTCCTGGCAGCCGCAGTGAGATTATTCAGATGGTGGATATTTTTCGCGCGGAAATCGTGGATGTCTCAACCGATTCTTTAACTATTGAGATTACCGGGACTGAAGGCAAAATTGATTCTTTGTTGGATCTGGTACGTCCTTTCGGCATCAAAGAAGTCACCCGCACCGGTCGGATTGCCATGGTGCGAGGAGGTTCCGGTGTTGATGAGGTTGCCGGTAGTTAAACGTCAAGCGATATTGTGGCTTGATTTTGAAAGGTGTAATGGTGTTTTTTGATATTCTACTGCGGACAGAGGTGTTGTGTGTTTCTGGTTATAGCCAGAAACATAAACTTCCCTTGTTTTAAAAGACCTGGGCGTTGCGTTTAATTCTCCGCTCTGGATCGAACATAGTTGCTGTCATCAGAAACCAAGATGCTAATATATCGAAGATGTTGAACAGGCCAAAGCGGTCGCCTTGTATGAGTTCAGAATAATCCATCCTTATGGAGTTACGGTCAAAATGAACGCCCAAAGAATGTCAGCGGTCTGGATTGTACGGACATTGATCTGCTCCCCGGTGAAAGAGATGGAACACCGTATCGATGCCAATACCGGCCAGGCCTGGAAAATATAATAAGGTACATTAAGGAAAAGATGATGGATAAAGTGATTATATTTGATACTACCTTGAGAGACGGTGAACAAGCTGCCGGCGGAACTTTGAATGTGCAGGAAAAGCTGGAAATAGCCAAACAACTGGAGAAACTGAATGTAGATATCATCGAAGCCGGTTTTCCTGCCAGTTCGCCAGGTGATTTTGAATCAGTGAGACTGGTATCCGAACAGGTCCGCAATCCGGTTATTTGCGCTTTATCTCATGCCAGCCCCTCGGCTATTGATAAAGCCTGGGAAGCGGTCAAGGGAGCCGCGCATCCGCGGATTCATATATTTTTATCATCTTCCGATATTCATATCATGCATCAATTGAAAAAAAGCCGGGATGAAATATTGGAGACCTCCCGCAAGATGGTAGCACGTGCCAAACAATATACTGCGGATATTGAGTTCTCACCCATGGATGCGAGCCGCACGGATATTAACTACCTGTATCAGATTGTGGAAGCGGTGATTGATGCCGGAGCTGCTACCGTCAATATCCCGGATACGGTCGGCTATGCCATACCCCACGAATGGGGAAAACGCATTGAAATGCTGAAACAGAATGTTCCGAATATTCATAAAGCGGTTATCAGCGTGCATTGTCACAATGATTTGGGATTAGCGGTGGCCAACAGTCTGGAAGCGGTGCGATGCGGTGCACGGCAAGTGGAATGTACCATCAACGGCATCGGTGAAAGAGCCGGCAATGCCTCATTAGAGGAAATAGTCATGGCCATTCGCACCCGCAAAGACCAGTTTGATTTGATCACCGCTGTGGATACCTCTCAGATATATCGCACCAGCCGCCTGGTCAGTGAGTTGACAGGTTTTCTGGTCCAGCCCAATAAAGCGGTGGTTGGCGCGAATGCCTTCCGTCACCAGTCTGGCATTCATCAGGATGGAGTTATCAAGCTGGCGGCTACCTACGAAATTATGGATCCAAAAGACGTGGGGATATCAGCCAGCAGCCTGGTGCTGGGCAAATTAAGCGGGAGGCATGCCTTCAAAGAAAGACTGGCGGAACTGGGCTACAGCCTGGATGATGATGATTTGAACCGCGCTTTTCAGGCCTTCAAAGAACTGGCTGACAAGAAAAAAGATGTCACGGATAAAGATATTGAATCAGTAGTCGCCCAGCAAAAGCGCATGGTTTCAGAAGTATACCACCTGGATATGATTCAGGTTTCCTGCGGCAGTGGAATGCCCACTGCTTCAGTCAGGTTGGTCGGGCCGCAAGGAAAAATTCAGGCTGATGCTTCATTGGGCACCGGGCCGGTAGACGCTGTTTATAAGGCCATTAACCGGATCGTATGTGTCCCCAATAATCTGACTGAGTTTACAGTCAACTCAGTCACTGAAGGAATTGATGCTCA
>DAOUAU010000052.1:0-1883 GCA_034433195.1 Dehalococcoidales bacterium | reverse complement strand
ATGGCTTCAGCGGATATTTGTACAACTTCCCATCCGCAATCATCCACAGGTTGTGGTTGGCGTCTTCAACGATATTCGATTTATAGGTGGTAAACCAACACCATTCACCTTTTTGCAGGTCAAGATATATCATTCCATTGTAACGATGCAAGAACCAAAGTTTTTCATCTGAACTTTCCAGTAGTATTTTTGCGTGTTTATATTCAAAATCGGCCACATCTTCCCTTACCGTAGAAACAAAAAGTGGCGAACGTTGTATCTGATTCCAGGTTCCGTTTTCGTCTAGATAGGCAATATTACCCAGCCATAGCCGACCTAAATGATCAATAAGGATATTATGGGCCGTCGGGTAAGGTTCAAGAAAGGCTTTAAGATCAGTTGTTATTATTTCATTTGTGTCGGGGAAAAAATGTTTGACAAGATATGTATAACTCAATTGTCCAGATTGGTACCTTGCGTCATTTATAAAAACGTAAATACTCCCATCTGGCGCTATTTGTACATCGCTGGCAGTGAAAGGAAAATCTTTTCGACGGGTTACTTTACCTGTAATTGAATCATAACTGTAGATTGCATCATCAGGCACAAGTATCCAAAATATCCCATCTTCGCCCAATAATACGTTGTCATAATAGTAAATCCCATTTTTCTCTTTACCTGCCGGCATATCTTTTACATCCATCACAACTTTAAAAATGCCTTCTTGCTCGTCAAATTTACTTAAAATCCTTTTATCAAACGAATCTTTTGTGATACTGTAACCCGAATAGGCTCCCCAAATCGAACCGTTTTTGTCAACGATTAACTTATTTATTTGTTCAGGAATTATTTTCCAGCTCTTGCTGTCAGTGTTAAATACCGCCAGATATTTTTGACCTGTGCCATCAAACAAGGGAATCCTTACCCAAATTTCGGAATGTGCTCCAACCTGTCGGGTTTGAAGCACATCAACAACAGGTTGCTGCCAATACTCCCCAAGGTTAAGCCCTTTAATATCAGGCAATGGAGCTACCATTTGCCATGGATGTGGAGGAAGTTTGACCAAGTCTTTCCCTGGGGAAGGTAATTTTTCAGGTTTTAAGATAGGATAAGATACAGGATATAAAGGCGGCAAACATCTGTCATCCTGTTGGCCTGTTGCCATGTCTGGCTGGCTCATCGTTACTGCTGGTTGGGCACTACAACTGACAAAGGCCAAGAGAAATAGCGTGTATAGAATTTGAGTTCTGACGAGTTTATGAATTTTAGGTCTCATTGTCTCGAAGTTCCTTTAGAACACTCCATGCCAGCTAAGGATTCCATGTCCATTCTCCTGCTTCAATAAAATTAAAGACGCTTTCTATCAAAGCGGGGCTATTGTTAGCACCTATTTTGAGATTTGGATCACAATTATCACCGTGGTGACATAAAACTGAACCTCCATTGGGATAGTCAAAAGGAACATCCCCCCTCGTATATGAGCCTGTTCCAGGTGCTGTAAATCTCTTCGGCGCTAAATCTAACACTGACGCATCGTTTACAACTAATATTTTCGTTCCATCTTCGATCGCGTCAGAAAGAATATCAGTCCAGGCATTGAAACCTTCCCGACCAGCACCTGTCCATGTTGCCCCAATCAAGATAACATGCGTAGTTTTATGATTTGAGGCTAAACGGGACTTTAAGTACAGTAAGCAGGTTTCGCTTCCGCCGCTCATGCAAATTAAAGCAGTTGGTGCTGATGTGTTATTATTGTTTTTTTCAAGAGTCATGGCCTGCCCGCTTTTTCCAAGATTAGACATTATCGGCAATAAATTTATGTCAGGAGTTGGCGTAGCGAGACGGTAGGATCAACAGGATGGCGGCAATCCATTCGTAAGTTGTGTAGAGCACAAGCAACTTCC
>DAOUAU010000051.1:0-3565 GCA_034433195.1 Dehalococcoidales bacterium | reverse complement strand
GGTTGATGATAGGATTCATAAACAGGTCCTGAGACATCACCGCATCAGCTGATAAATACAAATCCTCGGTTAATTCCACCAGTTTCAAACGGCCTTCTTTAACTTTCTGTTCGATATAAGGCATAAAGACGAAGCTGAGGCCTCTGCCATGTTCCACCAGATTGATACACCAGTCAATATTGTCTACTTCAGCCGCCAGCGGACGCACCTCGATTCCGTGGCTCTTAAATTTTTCAAAAACCATGCGGCGGACGACTGAAGTGGGCGGACCGCTGACCAGAGGGAATTGACTGAGGTGTTTCCAATCCAGCGGCTGTTTCGGAATTTCCTGATCGTGCCCGGTAAAACAATAAAGCTTCATGGGATGCGATACTTCCATGCTTTTCAATTTATCATTGCCATAATTAAAGCGCGGTACAATAGCCAGATCCAGCCGTGAATCAGCCACATTCTGCACCAGGCTGAAGGCGTTCCCACTCTCTATGGTCAATTTCATTTCGGATTGCGGTTCTTCAAATATGGAATTTAAAACGGGACTTACCATGATGCTGTAAATACTGGCTATTCCCACCCGTAGATTGGATTCACGAATGGATTTGATAAAGCGGTCAGCGCCAACCAGCTGCTGATAAATCTCTTTTGCGTATTTGTATACTTCATGGCCCGCCGGAGTCAGTGTTAGCTGATGTTTTCGTATATCCAGCAGTTTCACACGGGTATATTCCTCCAATGTTTTAATGCGGTAGGTGATGGCAGGCTGAGTCAAAAAAAGCTTCTCCGCCGCTGCGGTCAGAGTTTTTTCTGTGGCTACCACATAAAACACCACCAGATTGTCAGCATCCAGGTTAGGAAATGTTTCCATATCTAGATTTTACTCTATAAATAGCAAAATTAATACTTTCATAAGGAACTCTAGCCGTCTGAATTACGGCTGCAATGATAATACCATGCCTGATGATAAGCACTCTTAATACTGCTATAAAAATCGTTATGTTGTATTGGGATAATCATACTGTGATGATGTAAATATAGAGATAAATGAATCATTTTGAGGAGAGTTGAGTGAGATGAAATTCAACAAATTATTCGAACCTGGATATATCGGCAAAGTCAAAACCAAAAATCGTTTGGTGAAAACTGCTCAGGGCTCTTCTGTCATAGAGCCTGATACCGGTTTTGTGGGCCAGAGGGCTCTGAACTACTATGAAAACCTGATCAAAGGTGGTATGGGATTGTTGATTGTTGAGTCCTGTGGCGTGGAATATCCCCTGGGTACTCATCATCCCCCGGTGCAGTTCCGATTGCATGATGATGCCTTGATACCCAGCTTCAGAAAGTTAACTGCCTTGTCACATCGATATGATTGTCCCATCTTTATCCAGCTAATTCATTCTGGTCCCTGGAATCCTACCGGCTTGCGCAATTTGAACCATGCTCGCTGCTCTTCAACACTGCGTAAACCGGACTTGCCGGGGCCTGATTTCGTTGAAACCAAAGAAATGACCCTGTCAGAAGTAAAATTAGTACAGGAAATGTTTTTTCAAGCCGCTAGACGGGCTTATGAAGCCGGATTTGATGGCGTAGAAATCAACGCCGCAACCTGTACGCTGCCTAACAGTTTCTGTTCCCGGGTGTTCAACCGGCGCCCTGACCAATATGGCGCCAGCAGTCTGGAGAACCGCGCCCGTTTTGTCTCTGAGATTATCAGTGGAATCAAAATCAAACTGCCGCCGCAGTTTGCGGTCAACGTGATCACCAATGTCGCTGAATACAATCACCCGCTGGCTACCCCGATGTCAGAAGGAATTGCCATTGCCAAAATATTTGAAGCGGCCGGAGCGGATGCTCTCCAAATTCGCGGCCATTACTACGGCCACCGCGATGGCTTGATGCATCCTGATCGCTTCTTCTTTCCCGAATTGATGGACAATCCGCCTGAAGACCTGGATTGGAGCAAGCGCGGCAAAGGGGCTATTTTACCCTATGCTGCCGCCCTCAAAGCAGCCGGAGTAAAAGTTCCTGTTATCTCCGCTGTCCGGCTGGATGCCGTCATCGGCGAACAGGCCTTGAGAGATGGGAAGATAGATTTTGTGGGCATGACCCGCCGCTTTTTGGCTGATCCTGAGTATCCCCTGAAAGTGAAGGAAAACCGGCTGGAAGATATCCGTCCTTGCATGGGCTGTTTGCATTGCATGGATGTGCGTTTACAAAACAAATACGTTCAGTGCCGGGTTAATCCGCAAATCAACCGCGAGACGGAAGTGACTTATGCCAAAACTGCTCAGAAAAAGAAAGTACTGGTGGTGGGCGCCGGTCCCTCAGGCATGGAAGCTGCCCGTGTGGCTGCCATACGCGGACATGAAGTCCATCTCTATGACAGGAATGCCAAACTGGGCGGACTGCTGCCTCTGGCGGCCATGTTAAAAGATGTTGAAGTAAATGAGATGACCGATTTAGTGAAATGGTTCGGCATCCAATTTAAGAAACTGGGAGTTAATATCAAGCTTGGCCATAAAGTAACTACGGAAACGATCGAGCAGTTGAAACCGCAAGTGATTATTGTGGCTGCTGGCGGCAAGCATGGTCAACCGGTTATTCCGGGGTATGAAACCGCTAAAGTAGTAGGAGCTGGAGATTTACACAAAAAGATTAAACCTTTCTTGCGCTTTTTTAGCCCGCAAACCATGGAGAAACTGACAAAGATCTATATGCCGGTGGGCAAAAATATAGTGCTCATCGGGGGGCGCATTCACGGCTGTGAGACGGCCGAATTTCTGACCAAGCGCGGCCGTAAAGTGACCATTGTGGATGCTGTGGACAACCTGGGAGAGGGGATGACCGGTGATGATAAAGCTCTTTTATTCCCCTGGCTAAATAAAAAAGGTGTCAAGCAATATCTGGGTGTCAAATATGAGCAGATTGCCAGCGGCCAGTTGCAAATCACTACTAAAGATGGTGAGAAGCGCACTCTGTCAGCGGATACCATAATGGCAGCCATGCCGTTGGATGCCAATTCTGAAGTCATGAAGCAATTTGAAGGGCAAGCTCCTGAAGTTTATTTCATCGGTGATTGCCATGATCCCAAACTCATAGCCGAAGCCACTGCCGCCGGTTCCTTGACCGCGCATCAAATTTAGTAACTGACATTCCCTCAAGAAAGGGCGTTTCTTTGAACGCCCTTTCTTGTTTGGAATGAGTTTTCTAAAGGATTCTGCATTCTTGACCCTCAAGCGTGCGACAAGGTATAATCAGATCTGGTGTTTCGGTTATTATTTACGTCTCTTATCATTCAAATGGAATATCAAAAATATTATTCGGGGGCTCGTAGCTCAGTGGTAGAGCGGGGGGCTCATAACCTCTTGGTCGCAGGTTCGATACCTGCCGAGCCCATTAATAATTATTTATGAAGCGATTTCTCGTTTGAGATTTGCGATAGGGAGGAGATTAATATGGCAATAATTGATTTTGGCGGTACCAAAGAAGAAGTTGTGATGCGCAGCGAGTTCACCATGGAAAAAGCTCGCAAGGTTTTAAAGAATGAAATTATCGCCATCATCGGATACGG
>DAOUAU010000050.1:0-6832 GCA_034433195.1 Dehalococcoidales bacterium | reverse complement strand
CACCACCGCCACTATTGCCAAATCGTTCAGAACGTCTATTCTGACGGCAGACCGGACAGCGCTTGGGTTCATTAGTGTAACCTTTGGACGCGAAAAATTCCTGCTCTTCAGCGGTGAAGGCAAAGGATTTTCCACAATCGCTGCACACTAATGATTTCTCTGTAAATGCCATGGTTGGATGACCTCCTAAAATATTTTTTGGGCTCGCGTAGGGTCATCCAATGCTCGGGGAATCGCACAGATTAAACCAAGTATCGGTAACCGAAACCGAAACCACATGAACCATATTACACTATCCTTAAAACAATTGCAACACGCACGTCAACATACATGTTTGTCTTTAACGACTATAGGCTTTTCAAACCGGCCGATTCAACCCCAATATCCGATTTTGTCATCCCCCTGGTTCTTCCATTTCAGATCAGTTCTTATGCAAGAAAAACCAGAAATTTGCGGCGGTTGCTCAGCCTCCGGATGCAGTGTTGATGTTTGAGACTATATGCCGGCAGCGCAGGGCGAAATTGACAATACCCGGGGGCAATTTTACAATGAACCAGAGCGGTTGAAGCGGAAAAAAGGCTAATTTGAGAATACGGGACAGGCATCATGGTCGGGGAGAGAAGATTTGAACTTCCGACCTCAGCGTCCCGAACGCTGCGCGCTAACCAGGCTGCGCTACTCCCCGGTGCCAATATATTATAAAGGGAAAATACTTTTGAAGCAAACCTGGTCTTGCAGAATCCGAATAACCAGTCCGGCTAAACCGGAAATTATTAAGGACTAATAATAATGAAATATGTGGTTTTAATCATCGATGGAGCATCAGGACACCCGCTGCCCCAACGCGGCAATAAAACTACGCTGGAACTGGCCAAAACGCCCTATCTGGACAAGCTGGCCGAAGGTGGAACTCTGGGGCTGACCTGCAATGTGCCGGACGGCATGGAACCCAGCAGTGCCATCGCCTGCATGTCCATCATGGGTTATGACCCGCGCATTTATTATAAAGGTCGCAGCGCCATCGAAGCGCTCAGCATGGGCATTCAGATACATCCCGGTGAAACAGTTTTCCGCTGCAATGTAGTTACCGTACTGGATGGCAGGATGAAAGACTACAGCGCCGGGCATATCACAACTCAGGAAGCGGCTGAATTGATCAAAGCTCTGGACCAGAACCTGGGTACTGCCGATGGTAAATTCTTCCCGGGTGTAGCCTACCGCCATATTTTAAAAATCAAAGGACATCCGGAAGCCTTGCAGGTGGAATGCACACCGCCGCATGATATTCCGGGAAAAGCGGTGGCGGGTTTTCTGCCCAAGGGCCCGGGCAGCCAAATTCTAAAGGATTTAATGCAGCGTTCGGAAGCAGTTTTAAAGGACCATCCGGTCAATCTGGCCAGAAGCGCCCGTGGAGATCTGCCGGCAACTACCATCTGGCTCTTCTGGCCCAGCGGTCAGGTGCCGGAATTACCGCCCTTCCAAAAACAATTCGGAGTCAGGGGTGTCATCATCAGCGGAGTAGACTTACTGCGCGGCATTGGCCAGATGACAGGTATGGATGTTTTGATAGTCCCAGGAGTGACGGATGGGCTGGATAATGATTACGCAGCCCAGGGCGAAGGCGCGCTCCAGGCCCTTAACAGCCATGACCTGGTGGTGGTCCATGTGGAAGCGCCGGATGAAGCCGGCCACAGCGGTTTGATCGAAGAAAAAATCAAAGCGATTGAAAATACCGATAAAGAAGTTGTCAGCCGCCTGCTAAAATATCACGGGGATAGACTGCGGCTGATGGTTTTACCCGACCATCCCACACCTATTGATGTCCAGACCCACACCTCAGAACAGGTGCCGTTTCTGCTGTGGGGGCCCGGTATCAAGGCCAACGGCGCCCGGCGATTAACCGAAAATGATGCCGGATCCACCGGTTGCCAGGAAAAAACCGGGCATCATCTGAT
Organism: Dehalococcoidales bacterium; assembly: GCA_034433195.1. GTDB lineage: Bacteria > Chloroflexota > Dehalococcoidia > Dehalococcoidales > UBA3254 > DATIKD01. The sequence continues at coordinate 4,877 of DAOUAU010000050.1, read as the reverse complement.
CAAGCGGCTGTTATCAACGGATTAGCCCGCCGCCGGTAGCTTGAGTGATGAAAATTGCTGCGAAGATACTCACAACCTGATAATGTGAGCTTCCCACGAAACGCCATTGACGCATTATTGTCAACTAACTTACTCGTGATGGTTAATATTTTAGCTACGAATTGGCGTACGTTTCTTTCAGTTTTCAAATATTTGAACACTTGTTCCCGCGCCACTCTAGTAAAGTGTATGAGTAATATTTCCCATTATTGGCATTTTTCCTTAACGGTTGTGCCTATTCGTATCCCTGAATTGGGGAAAAGATAATTTTGTTCGGGTTACATTACGTACCTGGGTTTGAGTTTCGCGGCTCCCTCATAATGTTGATATATTGGATAATACTATATAATGATGAGTGAAAGGTCGATTCATTTTTCAACAGTCAGATGATTGATAAGCTGGCGCCCAAAATGATTTTAAGGCAGGTGTGAAATCATGGATTCATGGGTGTTTTTGGTATTTATCGGTATCGGTCTGATGATGATTCTACTCGAGCTGGTTGGGGGGATAAGTACCGGACTGGATATGTTTTTCCTGGGTTCGGCATTCATCCTTGGGGGACTGATAGGCTGGCCGTTCAATTCATGGATCATAACACTCGTTCTAACCCTGGTCATTTGCATCGCCTATTTAACCTTGGGAAGAAGATATGTCCACCGCTGGACTGCCACCAAAAAACAAAAAACCAATATTGACGCCATCATCGATAAGAAAGGTTTTGTTTTACAAAGTTTGACTCCCGGCGTTAATGGTCTGGTTAAAGTGGGCAATGAGGATTGGCGGGCGATATCCGAAGAAAGCATTGAAAAAGGAGAAGAAATAGTGGTTACCGCCATAAATGGCGTTACACTCAACGTTAAAAGAATCAAAGGAGGAAAGTAATGGAATTAGGATTGATAATTTTCCTGGCTATTCTGGCTGTGGTAATCCTGATTACCCTGTCCAAATCGATTATTATCATCCGTCAGGCTGAAAAAGGCATCGTCGAAAGATTCGGCAGATACAGAGAAACCCTGGATCCGGGGCTGAGGTTTCTGGTGCCTTTTGCAGATGCTCTGAGGGCCAGAATCGATATGCGCGAAACTGTCCTGGATATTGAGCCCCAGGCAGTAATCACCAAAGACAATGTTGGTGTAACCGTGGACGCCGTGGTTTACTACTATGTCACCGACGCAAAAGCTGTCAGATATGAAGTGGCCAACTTCTATGTAGCCATCAGCAAGCTGGCTCAGACCAATCTCAGAAACCTGGTAGGTGACATGAGTCTGGATGAGACACTGGCCTCCAGGGAACGCATCAATTCTTCCCTGAGGACAACACTGGACGAGGCTACTGACAAGTGGGGAGTGAAAGTAACCAGAGTCGAGGTTAAGGAAATTCTTCCGCCAAAAGATATTACGGAAGCCATGAGCAAACAAATGAAGGCCGAAAGAGAAAAGCGGGCAACTATTCTGGATGCCGAAGCCTACCGGCAAAAACAGATTCTTGAGGCTGAGGGAGACAAGCAGAATGCCATATTGGTGGCGGAAGGTGACAGGCAGTCAGCCATTCTGAGAGCAGAAGGCGAAGCCAAAGCGATTGAAAATATCTCAAATGCCGCCAGGGAGTACTTTGTGGGGAATGCGCAGTTACTGAAACAGCTTGAAGTCACCCAGGCCGCTTTGCAGAATAATACCAAACTGGTGATTTCCGACCAGTCAAAATTGATCAATGTACTGGGTCTGACCGAAGCTCTTTCCGGCACCGGCCTGAAACCGGAGACAAAATCGAGATAATGCTAAACCTGTATAATGCCAGCCATAAACCGGAGAACCGGGTTTAGCCGGGATATAGCATAAGAAATCTCCGGGTTTACGGATACCGGTACAAATCAATCGATAAAGAGGGGCGGTTTTTTGACCGCCTCTCTTTCTTTATCCGGTAAAATAACAGCCGGTTTTTCAGCTCGATCTGTCAAATGCCAGGTTCTTTTACGGGCTGGTGGCGCTCTCTCTTCCCATGACATTTTGATCATATCAATCCTGACCTTTTTTAGTTCGGGACTGGTGTTTTCGGGACACACTATGAGAAAAGTCAGGGGAACAGCCCCTCCAATACTCTCCGCCGTTCAGGTTGAATCCAACCTCCGGGTGATGCTAATATAAATAAGCTGGCTGTCAGCTGACAAACTTGATCAATTATTTTAAGCTTTGAGGGAAATGTATGTCCATTGTGGTGCAAAAATACGGAGGCAGTTCGGTAGCGGACCCGGAGAAAATCCGGAATGTGGCCCAGCGCATTGGCAAAAAACACGACCATGGCCATCAGGTAGTGGTGGTAATATCAGCCATGGGTGATACCACTGATGATTTGATCACTCTGGCCCACAAAATTACCCGTTCACCGGATAGCCGTGAAATGGATGTCCTGCTTTCTACAGGTGAGATTGTGTCCAGCGCCTTGTTGACCATGGCGCTGCACGATTTGGGTTATAAAGCCATCAGTTTGAACGGCCGTCAGGCCGGCATCTATACTGATGATGCTTACAGGAAAGCAAAAATCACCAAAATTGAGTCAGGCCGTATCGTCAAAGAACTGAATGAGGATAAAATTGTGATCGTAGCCGGATTTCAGGGTATCTCCCAGGATTCGGATATGACTACACTGGGGCGCGGCGGTTCGGATACTACGGCAGTGGCGCTGGCCATCAGCCTGAATGCTCAGGTTTGCGAAAAACTCACTGATGTGGAAGGGATTTATACTGCTGATCCCAGAGTCTGTCCGGGAGCCCGTAAACTTAATGAAATCGGTTATGACGAGATGCTGGAGTTGACTTCCAGCGGCAACAAAGTATTACATATCCGGGCGGTTGAGCTGGCCGGCGCTTATAATATGCCGATCCTGGTGGCTTCCAGTTTTAATGATAGTCCGGGCACATTGATACACGGAGGAGTTTCTATGGAAGTGCGGAATAAGGTGAGAGGTATTGCTCATGACCTGGATGTAGCCAAAATTACTTTATCCGGGATTCCCAACCAACCGGGTGTGGCGGCTTCAATTTTTGAACCTCTGGCCAAAGCCGGTATCAGCGTAGATACTATCGTTCAGAACGCCTTCATGGAAAACACCACTGATCTGACCTTCACTTTTTCCAAGAGTGATGCTCAAAAAGCCTCTGATGTAATCCACCTGGTGGCCCAAAAAATCGGCGCCAAACAGGTTGTCAGTGATTCCAGATTAGGCAAGGTCAGCATAGTGGGAACCGGTATGCAGAATACCCCCGGTTATGCTTCCAGGATGTTTAGCGCCCTGAGCCAGGCCGGCATCAATATCCAGTTGATCACCACTTCTGAGATCAGGATTACCTGTGTCATCGAAGAATCACGTGTCAAGGACGCGGTGGCAGCCCTGCACACAGCCTTCGAGTTGGAAAAGGACTAAAAGGTTATCAGTCAGGAGTGAGTGTTTACTGACAACAGGTTGCCGCCAAACCTGGCTCTTCCAGCTGGTCCTTCTCGATATTGGCTGGTGTTTAATTCGTATAGTGGTATCTACCACCAGCGCTCGATGAACAGCAGGTTCCAGCTTGATAAGTTGCTTCTTGGGTGAATTATTGTTAAAATAAACATTTGTTGGGTTTAAATCCCGAGCAATAACGGATGTTGAACAGGGTTCTGTCTATGATTTGGATGATGCGGGATACAATTGTCCCGATTAGTTGTTCTGACTGAATCCCGGTTTGTTAGCACCGATAAATAAGGAGACTCAAATGGCGGAGAGAATCGAACTGAAAATCGAGAACCGGGAAGTTACCGGTAAAAAAGTCAAGTTTCTAAGGGGAAAAGGGGTCATTCCGGTACACCTGTTCGGGCACAATATCCCATCCATGTCCCTTCAAGGAGATGCGGTTAATCTGGGAAAAGTGATTTCGCACGCCGGTCGTACCCGTTTGATTAACCTTAAAATCGGGAATGAGGCCAAAAATCGCGTTGTGATGGTGAAAGAAGTGCAAAAGAACGCCATCAAGGGCAACCTTCTGCACGTTGATTTTTACGAAGTCAACATGGCAGAAAAAATCCGGGTTGAGGTTCCTATCACTCTGGTGGGTGAATCACCCGCTCTCAAAATCAGAGAAAATATTTTAAATCAAACCCTGTACTCTTTGCATATTGAATGTCTGCCCGACAAAATGCCGGATAAAATCGACGTTGATATCAGCGTTATCAAAGAGGTTGACCAGTCCCTGCATGTCAGAGATGTTGTCATTCCTGATATTGCCATCCTGAATGATGGCGACGTTCAGATTGCCAAAGTCAGCCTCAGGCCGGTTGAAGTGGTTGAAGAGAAGCCTGTGGCTGCTGCCGCCGCCGCTGCTCCCGCTGAGGGCGCTGCTCCCGCTGAGGGCGCCGCGAAAGCGGATGCCAAGGCTGCTGCTCCCAAGGCTGAAACGAAGAAATAAATTGACTGACCCGGTTGATAACACCCCCCTCGAATCCATTCTCGAGGGGGGTTTTTTATCTGCGCCGGCGTGTTGGATATGACTACTGAAAGACCGTAAAGAGGTCAAATGGCGGCATCTGTTAGCTGCTGGCGAGGGTATCCGCTGTCAAATAGAACCTGAATTCAGGCATTTTAAAATCGCCGGCCGGCCAATCAATAACGCGAACGGGGAGACGCGGAAATCAGCTATCCGGGGTTTATCAGCAGACAGAAAAAATTTTAACACTGTTGATTACTCGGCTTTTTGGTGTTATCATGGCATCACAATCGAGTATAATAAGAGCCAGAATTTTGATTATAGGAGAAGCAGTTATGGCCAAAATCCAACCCGGTTATCCTGAGAATTGGTCGGAGATGAC
>DAOUAU010000049.1:0-11284 GCA_034433195.1 Dehalococcoidales bacterium | reverse complement strand
TCCGCTGGGAATTATAATAGGAACCGTTTAAAGCAATGGCGTTGCGCATGACAGCCCCAAAAGCAGTGGGACGGCTGTAATACAGGGGCATGATGACATATTCCAGTTTATTGTACAAAGAGGCGATTTCAACCTCCGGATTACTCTCCAGTTCCCAGTTTTCGCCGATTGACCAACCGGTCACTCCTTCCACACGACCTTCCACCCACCAGCCATCAAGCACACTGAAGCTGGGAACGCCGTTCAAAGAGGCTTTCATTCCGCTGGTACCTGAAGCTTCGATCGGTTTCTGAGGAGTGTTCAGCCAGATATCGACACCGGCACAAATAGATTTAGCCAGTTCCATGTTGTATTCTTCCAGATATACGATTTTAATTGACCCTTTCAATGCTTCAGCAGCTTTAAAGATTCCGCGGATGATATCCTTGCCTCCGGTATCACGAGGATGCGCTTTGCCCGAATAAATAAACTGAAGCGGGCCGACGTTTTCGGTGATTTGGCGTAATCTTTCGATATCTGAAAAGAGCAACCCGGCCCGTTTATAACCGGTAGCCCGGCGGGCGAAACCGATGGTCAAGACATTATTATCCAGTGAAACGCCGGTACGTTTTTGAATCTCAGAAAATAAAAGTTGTTTGGCTTCCTTGTGAGCCTTCAGGATTTCACTGACCGGCAGGCTGACACAATAGCGTAAATATAAATTATCTTTGCGCCATTCCGGAATATGCTGGTCATAAAGGGCGGCGATAGGCGGTGATGTCCAGGTGGCGGCATGCACACCGTTGGTAATGGAGTTAATAGGATAGTTGGGGAACATGCCATGTGAGATTTCTTCATGCCGCATGGAAACGCCATTGATATAACGAGAAAAACACAGCCCCAGGAAAGTCATATTAAGAGTATGACCATCAAAACAGCTGGCGGATTCCAAGATAGCAGTCCGCTCTTCACCCAGAACACGGCTGACCAGGTTCATAGGGAACTGATCGATGGCGGCAGCTACCGGAGTATGCGTGGTGAAAACGCAAAGTTCGCGGACATCCGCGGAGCAAGCCTCAGTGATAGTACAAATGTTAAGCTTCTTCATTTGTTCTTGCATGAGGGCTAAAATCAGAAGAGCGGAATGGCCTTCATTCATATGATAAGCCTTCATATCTGAATAACCCAGAGCCCTCAAAGTAGCAATGCCGCCTAAACCTAAAACAGCTTCCTGACACAGGCGATAGTGGCTGTCTCCGCCATATAAACTATCAGTCAAGGTCTGGTCCCAGGGGCTGTTCTCCGGGACAGCGGTATCCAGAAAATAAATTGGCACATGGTGACCGGACACACCGGTTAGAATATAGCGCCAGGGTTTGATCTTCACAACTCGGCCTTCGATGGTGATGGAGATATCAGCGTCTCCCGGCTCCAAAAAACCAGCCGGATCCCAGAGGTCCGGACTTTCGGTCTGGTTGCCTTGTTTATCCAGATGCTGTTTAAAATAACCTTTCCGGTTTAACAAGGTTATTCCAACCATGGGCTGCCCCATATCAGAGCCAGCTCGAAGTGTATCACCGGCCAAAACACCCAGACCGCCGCTATAAGTGGGCATATCCGATATCAAACCGATTTCCATGGAAAAATATGCCACCGGCAATGAGTGGTGAGTGTTTGTAATCATTTTATTCCTCTGCTTTTTTTCTCATAGTTATTAATGCGAAGGTCTTGACCGATCAGAACATCAAGCCCGGTTTTGATACCTTCAATTATAGCTTATGTTATATTAATATTATATGGTAAATCCAGCCTGATTCCTTGGATCACAGGAAAACGATTACCGGGGGGAGAGTCTGAACAAATTGGAAGGTATTAGTTTGAAAAACAGAATTCCGCAGCGTATCCACAGGCTGATTGAACTGGCTTATAATATTTGGTGGAGTTGGCATCCAGAGGCGCGTGAGCTGTTCAGGGCACTGGATTATCCGCTGTGGCGAACCAGCGGGCACAATCCGGTTAAGATGATTTATGAAACTGAAAGTGAAAACCTGGAAAACGCCGCGAATGATCAAAGTTTTTTGGAACTATATGACAGAGTAATCGCGGATTTTGACCATGACCTCAAATCAGAAAAACTGTGGTTTGCCGGACAGCGTAAGATTCCAAATAGTCCGGTAGCCTATTTTTCAATGGAGTTTGCTTTACATAATTCACTGCCGATATATGCCGGAGGTTTGGGAATATTGGCTGGGGATATGTGCAAAGAGGCCAGTGATCTGGGGTTGCCGCTGGTGGGAGTTGGATTCATGTATCCGCAAGGTTACTTCCATCAACATATATCGGATGAAGGTTGGCAGCAAGAGATATTTAACCATCTGCAATTTGATGAGGCGCCCATCCAGCAGATAACCAATGCCGCCAATGAGAGAGTGATTGCCAAAGTCGATCTGGCGGGAAGGACGGTCTGTATCGCGGTCTGGCGAGTGCAGGTCGGCCGGATACCAATTTATTTGCTGGATACCAATTTAACAGAGAACGCGCCCCAGGACCGGGAATTATCGGCTCGTTTGTATACTTCAGAACCGGAAATCAGGATTCAACAGGAAATCATATTAGGTATAGGCGGGGTCAGAGCGCTCAATTGCCTGGGTGTTCAACCGTCGGTCTGGCATGCCAATGAAGGGCACTCGGCTTTTATGACGCTGGAGAGAATACGGGCAGCAGTATTGGGAGGAGATGTATTCACTCAGGCTTTTGAAAGAATCAGAGATGCTACGGTTTTTACCACACATACGCCGGTTCCCAGCGGACATGATGTTTTTAGTCAGGAATTGATGGAAAAATATTTTCAGCATTTTTGGCCGGAAATGAGGATAGACAAGAACCACTTTATGCGGTTAGGTCAGCCTGGCAGATGTGAACAATCTGATTTCAATATGACGGCTCTGGCAATCAATACTTCTCATCGGAGCAACGCTGTCAGCCGTTTGCATGAATCAGAAACCAGGAAGATGTGGAAAGTGATTTGGCAGGATTGGGCGGAGGAGAAAATGCCGATTACTCACATCACTAATGGTGTGCATGGGCCAACCTGGATAGCTAATGAATGGCGTGAATTGTTCAGTAAATATCTGGGAGGAGACTGGAAACAATTCCAGGATGACCCGGAATACTGGAGATTCGTCCGGAATATTCCGGATGAAGAAATCTGGGGAATACACCGTGCATTGAAAAGCCGGCTGATTGATGTTATTAAAGGGCGAGCCCAGTTGAGATGGGTGGACGGCGATGTATCCGGTAATCAGGTTATTTCGATGGGAGCTTTACTTAATCCAAACATATTGACCATTGGGTTTGCGCGCCGGTTGACTGATTATAAACGGGCGGCTATGATTTTTCAGGATAGCGAACGATTGAAGAAGATACTAACCAATCCCAGCTACCCGGTACAGATCATCTTTGCCGGAAAATCACATCCGGCTGATCACGGCGGAAAATATATTTTACAAAAAATATATAATACTGCCAAAGACCACAAATTTGGAGGCCGGATTGCCTTTGTAGAAGACTATGATATCCATTTTGCCCATTATCTGACGCATGGTGTGGATGTTTGGTTGAATAACCCGCGGCGGTTGCAGGAAGCCAGCGGAACCAGTGGCATGAAGGCGGCCATAAACGGGGTCCTGAACATGAGTGTCAGAGATGGTTGGTGGAATGAGGCTTATAATGGACTGAATGGTTGGGCGATCGGGCCAGGGCCGGAAGGCGCAGCAGATGCGGAACAGGATAGAATAGATGCTGAATCAGTCTATCAATTGTTGGAAAATAAAGTAGTGCCGTTATTTTACCAACAGGACCACAGCGGAGTTTCACATGAATGGGTGAAGATGGTCAAAGAATGTATTATTTCCATTTTGCCCAATTTCAGCACAACGCGCATGGTGAAAGAATATGCGCGCGATCTTTACCTGGTGGATTAATTTCAGATGGGCGAACAATACCAAATGATCAAAAACATCCCATCAAAACGCATCGGAAATCCGGGTCTCAAGTGAGAAAAGAAGATAGGAAAACCGGTTAATTGATAACCGCGGGGAATTGAATCAACATTACCGGAGCGGTGGCAAGTATGATAAATCCATATCAATATAGCGGCACTGATACGCCAGTCAGATTGATACCGCGTGGTCAAAATGCTTTGTGGAATCACTTCGGAGTAGAATTCGCCAGTACCTGCAAAACCAGCCATCTGGGTGCTAATAAATTGACGGGTGAATATTTCTTTCCACGAGGCCCGGCTAAAGCCCCTTTGACTATCTTGATCCATGGAATGGGTGACCGCAGCATATTCCCCTGCCGGTTAATCGCCAGAGATTTGGCCAGGAAAGGTATTGCCAGTTTTATTTTGTACCTGGTTTTTCATTCTGTGCGGGCTCCGGATTCAATCCGTTTACGCTATCCTGATTTGACCGCTGAAGAATGGTTTGAAAGTTATGTGCTTTCAGTCACGGACATTCGCCAGATACTGGATTGGGCCGGCAAACGTCCGGAAATCATACACTCTCAAATATCGCTGTTAGGTATTAGTTTTGGCAGTTTTATCAGTACCATTGTGATGGCGTTAGACAGCAGAATAAACAAAGGTATATTGGTGGAATGCGGAGGCAACTCAGAAAAAATTACCAAAGATAGCTGGCTGCTGCGCTGGCGGTACAAACAGGGTTCGGCGGTTTACCGGCAAAATCAAGAGGCTTACTCAGCGTATTTGAGAGAAGTGGCTGGCCGCGGGTGGGATAAAGTGGAGGCCCCCAGGAGCAGTTTTTTAACTGATCCTTTGACTTTTGCCAGTAACCTCAAAGGCCGGCCTTTAATGATGATAAATTCGGCCTGGGATGAAATAATACCCAGGACAGCTACAATTGAGTTGTGGGAATCTTTGGGCAGGCCGCCGATTTACTGGTATCCGGCAACGCATGCCAGTCTGTGGGTGTGGTATGCCTTTTTCCGGCACAAGATTACGGCTTTTATTAAGAACGGGGGTTAGCCTGAGTCTCAATGGATTTCAGGTAGGCTTTTTGCGGGTGAAGACCAGAACAATAATGATCACACCGGCCACTATCAGAGTTAACGGCCACAGTATTTGCCATATTCCGGGAATTGACTTTAAGATCAAAAAAAATATTCCGATGGCCACCAGGGCTATTGCTATGAAGTATATAACGCGATTGGAACGCGTGGGTGCCGGAAAAGATATCCCAGCTTCCGGAGGAGCCGGCTCAGCCGCGCTGGAAGGACTTCTTTTAAACTGGTCTCCGATATGTTTGGATGAGTGTTCCAGGTCAGCCAGGTTTTCATGAAATGTTTCCTGTGTAGTGCTGGCGTTTGATCCTTGGAGCGGAATAATCAAGGCCAGGATAAAATAAGCGATGATTCCTGGAATAAAACTACTAACTACGGTAATCAGTACCATGATTACCCGCACCGCAACCGGATCGATCCGGTAATACTCGCCCAGACCGGCGCAGACACCCAAAAACAGGCGGTTTTTACGGCTGCGGAACAGTTTGCGCTCCATCCCATTTCTCCGCTAATTGTGTACAGTCTAGTACTGATTATAACATACCGGAAAGCACAGGATGAGGAAATTGTCAGGGGTTTGATTTGGGAAAAGGAGAAACTGCATGTTTAGCGGCCCGTCTGGCAACGGCCTTGACACGAGCCAGCAATTCCAGATTGGTGGCCTCTTCAGGAATAAAGCTGTCAACCTCCCAACTGCCGAAATCACTCCAATTTAAATCATTGGCTCTTACCAGCAGGGTAATGGGAATTTGGTTTTTGGCGTGAACCGCACGACAAATCAGGTAGGCTTCTTCATGCTGGCAATCGGCCAGGAAGATATCAAAGTGTTCATTTTCAAGTTGAGCTAAAACTTCTTTGGCGTGTTCATAGTAGTGAGTATCAACCAGCTTATCTATAAGACAGGACTGCAATCTGTTTTGTGTTATTTTATTGCACAAGACAGCGATTTTGGTACGCTTGATGCTGGTCATCTTTAAAGTATATATCATAGTGGTTACAATCTTGTAAATATAAAGGGTCAATATCAGGTGAGGAGTAAAAAAAAAGTTACAAAGTGATACCAGCGGAACAAACAAGGGTTATGGCAGCAACGGATTGTTATTACTCACGCGCTGGTAAATCCTGAGAATTAACAGACTTAAATACCGCATTTTGAAAAATGATTGACACTCCCTGCGATAACAAGGGGCATATGCTTTGGATTTGAAATACCCCGGCTTGAATATTAAAGCGGTAAAAATCTATCCGATTTTTGACATTGAATAGCCGATTCCGGCTTTAGTTAAGATTAATACCGGTTGCTGGGGGTCCTTTTCCAGTTTTTCGCGCAAGCGGCGGATATAGACCTTCAAACTGTCAACAGCTCCGGGGTAATCTTCACCCCACACGGCATCGGCCAGGCTGCTGTGAGTCACTACTTGCCCGGTATTGCGAATGAGGTGATTCAGTATGCGTCCTTCGGTGGGAGTCAGGCTAATATCTTTGTTATTATAAACCAGTTGACCGGTTGCAGGATTGAAGCTGATAGGTCCGACGTTGATGGGGGCATCAGAGTCGGAATTTGCACGGCGGCGAGTCAAGGCTTTGATACGGGATAACAGCTCTAGTTGCCGGAAAGGTTTAAACATATAATCATCCGCTCCCCATTCCAAACCTTTAACGATGTCCGATTCTTCAGTGCGGGCGGTAAGAATCAGGACGGGGATTTCAGAAAACATACGGATTTGTTTTAAAACGTCATATCCATTGATATCAGGCAGACCCAGATCCAGGATAACAATATCCGGTTTTTCGGTCTCAACCAGGTCAATGCCTTTTTCACCTTGTTGGGTTGACACCAGTTTGGCTTCCGGCCAACGAATTTGAAATGCCAGAGTAATGGCTTCTACGATCTGCTGATCGTCTTCGATTACTAGAATTTTCATAAGTTCCTCCCATTACGCTACTATTACTAAACATTATCCTCTGTTCTTAAGGGAAGTGTAAAGGAAAAGGTGCTGCCACCGCCTTTTTTACTATTAACCCAAATACGCCCGTTTTGGAGCTCTACCAATTTCTTGGAAAGCGCCAGCCCTAACCCCAAACCGCTGAGGTGCTCCCGGCCTTCAATACGGTAATAGGGTTGGAAGAGTTTTTGCTGATCTTCTTCAGTCATGCCGCGGCCGGTATCCTCAACCTCTATGACCAATTCGCGCTGGCGGATGAAAGCAGAGATGCTGATGTGTCCTCCCGGCAGAGAATATTTGACGGAGTTATTAATCAAATTGAACAATATCTGACGCACTCGATCATCGTCAGCCATGACGACAGGAAGGTTTTCGGGGATAGAAATAGACATGGTTTGTCCGCTATGGCGGACGTGCGGTTCCATATATTTATTGATTTCATGTAATAATCTGACAGCGTCAACAGGGTTGATATTAACTTTCAGCATCCCCACTTCCCCACGGGCCAAATCAAGCATTTCATCAACCCTGCGATTCATGTTCTCTGCACCGCGGTGCACGTTGCGGGCCAGTCCTAATAATGGCTCTGTGGTAAGTTCTTCCACCAGTAGTTCGCTGGAAGCCATGATGGGAGTGAGGGGGGTTTTTAACTCATGCACCAGCGCCCGGGTAAACTCAGTCCGGCTGCGGATTTCCGCTTGCAGTTCCTCTCTGAGAGACTTTTCTCTTTGATACAATATTTCTAACTGCTCGCTGGCTTTTTTCTGTGCTGTGATATCTACCCAGATTGAAAGTACATAATTGACTTGATGGCCAGTCATGATTGGTGTGGAAGTGATATCTACATAGAAAGAATCACCATCTTTTTTGAACATCACCGACTCGAATTTTGCCGAAGCCTGCATATCGATCGATGGTGTCCGGGCAGCGGGTTGAATATTATTGCGGGATATGAAGGGATAGGGCATTTTGCACCCTACCAATTCCGATGATAGGTAACCGCTCAACTTTTCCAGGGCCGCGTTGACGTACCGAATGGACGTATCCGGATTGATAACCAAAATGGGATAAGGTGAATTATCTTGCAAGCTGGAGCTGAATTTCTCACTCTCTTTCAAGGCGTCTTCGGTTTTCTTGCGTTCGGTAATATCAACCCAGTTACCGACGTAATACTGGATGATATCATTTTCAATAAAAGGATTATTGGTGAGAGTGACCCAGAACAACTCGCCACTCTTTCTACGGTAGCATTTTTCAACGTTATTGGCTTCAAGTTCTCGTTCGGCGGTGAATACCGGGTCAGTAGTGCCTTCGATCCACCATGGATATGGAGCTCCTTTTCCAATGACGTCCATGCTGGAATAGCCGGTTAATTTTTCCAATGCGGGGTTGATGTATCGGATAGTGGAATCGGCATTGGAAACCAGTATCGGATTAGGGGCATTGTTCAAAAGACTGGAAGAGAATGCCTCACTGGCGCGCAATTCGGTCTCTATGTCTTTTTGGGTGGTGATGTCAACTAAAATACCGCGTAAACCGCTGACCTCACCCAGTTCATTTTTGATTTGAGCCGCGTGAACAAAAGCCGGGAAGCGCGTGCCGTCTTTGCGCATGGCGGTATATTCGGTATTGCTGAACGTTTCTCCGGCAATGATATTTTGCAGGTTATATCTGAGTGCCGGCCGATCTTCGGGGGCGATCAAGTCTTCAAGTTTGATTTTATGGGAATCTTCATTGAGATACCCAAAAACGCTGAAAACGATCCGGTTTACAAAAATGAGATTTCCATTCAGGTCCGTCTCAAAAACCAGTTCAGGCAATAATTCGGCCAATTCACGAAAGCGGTTTTCACTCTCTTTCAAGGCTAATTCGGCCTGTTTGCGTTCAGTAATGTCCATCCAGTTTGAGATGTAGTATTTTACTTGACCGTTCTGTTTGATACTGGAGGAAGAAACCTCAACCCAAAATGAACTTCCATCAGGTTTGCGATAGTGTTTTTCTATTTTTTTCAAACCGGCGGCAGGTATCTCCTTCAATTCTTCAGTATATTGCCGGGCGTCTCCGGAACTCCACCATGGGAAAGGTGGTTTGCGGTTGATTAATTGAACTTCAGAAAAACCGGTAATTTGTTCCAGTGCAGTATTGACATAACGGATTGAACCATCTGGATTGGTAACCTCGATGGGGTTAGGCGAATCCTGCAACAGGGCTGAATTGAAAGCTTCGTTTTCTTTTTGTATCTGTCGCGAGTTCTCAATACTGGCCAGCATACTGTTGATGTTGGATGCCAGCCCGGATAATTCATCTTTTCCGGGTAATGAGACCCTGGCGGAGAGGACTCCTCTCTTTCCCAAATTATTCACGCTGTTACTAAGGGCCAGGATGCGTGAAACCACGAATTTATTGAGGAGCAACTGGCTGGCAATGATAAAAACAAGGCCGAAGACTATCAGTAAAATGGCAAAATAGGTGATTTGCTGACGGGTTTGATTGTAAAGAGCAGAGTCCCCCTCAATTTTTATAATATAGGCCGGTTTTCCTTCCAGATTATTCAGCACAGCATACCCGGCCATGGTGTGATTATCAGAATTCTGAAGAAAGGTTGGGTTTTGCGGATTGATGTTCGAAAAGGCCTGCTGATAATCAACCGGCAATTTGGCAGAATCAGGTTTATAAGCGTTGATTTTGACATCATAAACGCTATGCAAGCGTGCGAGTTCAACCGTATCCAGATATCTGCCCAGAATCAAAGTTCCGCGGATGGGACCACTGCCGTCAGAGGTGGTTATGGGTTGTGAGGCGACCATCATCGGGCTTTCCGAAAGAGAGATGAGCCCCTGTATCCCTTTGGTCTGAGAGGTACGGCTCAGCAACGGGCTGCCAGGATTGAGATATTGAAGTAAATCAGCGGGTATGGCGGCCGGTGCCAGAGAATTGGTACCTTCAGTCTGACCGGCTACCCATTGATAATGTTGACTAAAAAGTACCGTTTGATCAATATCGACAACAGCCGCCAAATTCAATAGATTATGAAAAAAAACCAGAGATGAGAAGTTTGATTCCAGATAATCCGGGTTTTGTGTTTGGACGAACTCATAGCTTTCGTCCCATTCCGCTAATTTGACGGCCAGGGTATCCAACTCTTGTTGACTTTTAGTGATGACAGAAATGGCCCGCTGGACAGCACCAATGGTGGAGGCTTTTTCATGTTGACTGTTTTCGCGCGTAATGAAACCAGTTGATAATAACCCCAATACAAAAAAGGCTAAAATTAACAATGATAATATCAGCGATGTTTTGGTGCGTAAATTCATCTACTTTAAGTCACTCCGTGACAATGTGCGGGCACAAACGAACGTACCCTGCCTGATCATATACCTTGAATTCAGTGTCACTGTAATTAAGATTAAATGTATTTGTCAAGGCAAACAAGGGTTTGGACACCCAATTTCGGTTCAGGTTATAATGGGGGCAAATGCTTGTTCAGGGACTTCTGATACCGTGCCAAACGAGTAAAAATGATAAGTGAGAGAAGACCACATGCAACATCAAACAGGTTGGTTCACCGGAGCAAACAATTCCAGGTTGTTTTTCCAATGCTGGCTGCCGGATAACGCGCCTGAGGCAGTGGTGTTTATAGCTCACGGTATTGCCGAGCACAGCGGCCGATACAGTGGCCTGGGTGAGTTTCTGGCTTCTCAGTCTCTGGCGGTGTATGCTTTTGATTACCGTTATCATGGGCGTTCTGAAGGCATGAAGGGCAGGATGGATAAATTTTCACTTATTTTAGAAGATTTCTCATTATTTTTGGGTGTGATTCAAAAAGCGCAGCCTGGCCGGAAAATTTTCATGCTCGGGCATAGTATGGGAACGTCTTTGAGCCTGGCTTTTGCGGTGAATTCTCCTTCAGGTTTGTCCGGTTTAATTCTTTCCGGTTCACCCTTGCGCAGCCGCCCAACCATTCCTACAGCACTGATAGGTTGTTTATATCCACTGGTGTTGATCACTCCCAATCTTGGTTTATACCTGCTGGATTCTTCGACTTTAAGCCGGGACCCGGCGGTGGTAGCGGCATATGATAGCGACCCGCTGGTGTTTCGCGGTAAACTGTCGTGCAGTTTGATCATCAGCTTCATGTGGATGTTGCACAGAGTTGAATCCAGATTAGCTGAGATCCAAACACCGGTCTTGATCATGCATGGAAGCCGTGATAACTTGTGTTCGCCTGAGGGTTCCCAGGTAATTTTAAAAAAAATAGGATCGAAGGATAAAACCCT
>DAOUAU010000048.1:0-3747 GCA_034433195.1 Dehalococcoidales bacterium | reverse complement strand
TGGGAAAGGTAGTTATGCGCCTGCCTGTCCGCTCTTCCGGAAAAAGAAACCTCTCAACCAAGAAGCGGGAGACTTTTGATACCTTTGAGTTACATTCAGGGTTTATCCTCATCGCATGTTCTGAGAAAAATCACAGAGTCAGTTTTTCACTCAATGAACGACCGTTTTTAAAACATCATTTTCCCAAGAAAAACCTGACATCAGATGCTTCACAGACCCCTTGACAGCATGTGGTATAATTGCCCCACAGACTAGAGGAATAACTATTCCGAATAACGGAATGATACAGACCTGAATAATCGTTTCTGACTTCAAATAATCCTTTACCCTGACTGTGTGATTTATTCCGGTAATGCCTGAAGACAGGCTCCATTCTTGAAGGTATATATGGGATTGGATAAAGAATGGTTTTCAATTTTCGTCTGCATTTATATATTTGGTCTTTGAGTAATCAATCATGAAGTTGATTAAAGGGTTGGAAAAGGGGAGTGAAAAAACAAAAGAAGGTTAAGAATGTGCTGATCAGAAAGTGATGGAACAGTGAACCGGGCGTTCCGGAAAGCTGGGACCGGGATTTTCAAAAGTGAATTACCCATGACACAGGGGATTTCAAGTATTATTCCAATAAAAAACGCTGGATGCGAAATCGGAGGAATCGGCATGAAAAAGGTATTGTTAATCACGGCGGTCTTGTTAATCCTGTCTCTATCGGCTCTTAGCTGTAGCTCAACCAAAACCACAACTATCCCTGCTCCATCAGGTTCGGCAGCAGCCAATACTACCACAGCAACTGCGGTTACTCAAACCTCAACCAGTGCACCGGCTACCGTTCCGAAAAAAGGCGGAATTCTACGCGTTCTGGATATGCGTCTGCCGACAGGTTCCCTGGGTTACCCGGCGAAAATAATGGGACAAGACGCTTTCTTTGTACTGGCGGCGGTTGAGACTCTCTTCCGCATTGACGCTAACGGTGTCACTCAGCCTCATCTGGCCACCTCCTGGAGTGTGGCCCCTGATAGAAGTTCAATGACTATAAAACTGCAACAAGGCGTCAAATTTCATGACGGCACTGATTTTAACGCCGATGCCGCTAAATGGAACCTGGAACAGGTGATGGCAGGCAAACTCCCTGGCACTACCGCCTGGACATCTATCGATAAAGTAGATGACTATACCGTCCGCATCAATATCAGCCAGTGGGAAAATTTAATCTACAGCAACCTGGCCAGCCGATCAGGAATGATGGTCTCTCCTACCGCAATTCAGAAGAACGGTGTGGATTGGGCCAATACCAATATCTCCGCTACCGGACCGTTCAAGCTATCCAGGTTTCAACGGGATACCGTTCTGGAATTTGTGCGGAACGACAACTATTGGCAGACCGGCAAACCCTATCTGGACGGCATCAGGTATAACTGCATCCCTGATTCAATGACCCAGCTTTCCACTTTTAAAGTCGGGGACGCAGACCTCCTGCAACCCTGGAATGCCCAGGTCCTATCGCAGCTCAAAGGTATACCGGGCACGGTATTCAAATACCGTCATAGCGGGGCTTTTGTGCTTTATCCTGATACTGCCAATCCTGATTCGCCTTTCTCCAAGGCAGATGTTCGCATGGCAGTGGAATATGCTATTGATAAAGAGAATCTGGTCAAAGTATCCGGAGCTGGAATCTTCGAAGCTGCCTATCAGAACGCCAGCCAGTCCACCGTGGGTTATCTTAACGATATCCAGCCGCGGAAATACGATTTGAATAAAGCTAAAGAATTATTAACCCGGGCTGGTTATCCCAATGGCTTTGATTGCACTTTAACCATCACAATTCCGGCCCCTGATATCAAGGACGCCCAGGTTGCGTTACAAACCATGCTGGCCAAGGTTGGCATTAAGTGTAATCTGGAATACGCTGACTCCGCCAAATACGCGGACTACATGGTAAAAGGCTGGAAAAATACTATTATCTACTCTCCTGCCAATGTGGAAGGCAATTATACCGCTTCAGTGCAGTCATACTATACCATTCCAAACTATTATGTCAGTCTGAAAGGCCCGGATAGCATGAAGGCGCTTTACAATGCCGCGCTGACCTCAGCTCAAGTTGAGCCTGCCAAAGTCCAGGCTCTGGCCAGGGCGATGTGGGATTATTGTGATCTTATCCCGGTGACCTATATGGGCACCGGCCAGGTCTACTATGACTACCTGAAAGATGCCGGTTTCCTGACTTTTGCCGCTCAAATGAACTGGGCTCCGGAGAATGCCTGGTTCAGCAAATAGTTTTTAACAGTCTGGAAGGGAGTCGGATAGCTTCTGCCTCCCTTCCGGAAAAAACTGGTCACCCCGGCAAAGATTGATATTCAAACTGCACATTTTTGTTTTCGTTTCGAGGTACCCATGACAGGATATATTATTCGCCGTTTGGTGATCGCTGTTCTGGTTATTGTGATCGTCTCTGTGATCGTTTTTTTTGCCATGCGTTTTTTGCCCGGTGACCCTATTCTGATGTATTTGACATCTGATCAGATGCAGCAACTAACAGCCGAGCAAGTAGATCTTTTGAGACATGAGCATGGGCTGGATAGACCTCTGGTGACTCAATATTTCGATTGGGTAAACGGGGTCTTCCACGGAGATCTGGGCAGATCAATTCGTTACAACTCCAGTGTCACCAGTGAAATCATACGCCGCTTGCCGATCACTTTACACCTGGGATTAACGGCTTTTATCCTGGGTTTCATTATCGGGGTACCAGCCGGTCTGCTTGCCGCAGTCAGACGCGGCAGTTGGGCTGACAGCCTGGTGACCACTTTAACCAACCTGGGTATTACGGTTCCCACCTTCTGGTTAGGAATTCTGATGATTTATGTTTTCTCAATGTATTTGAAGTGGCTGCCTACCTACGGATATACCTCACCTTTTGAGGATTTCTGGATGAGCACCAGGCAACTGGTCATGCCGGTCATCTGCCTGGCCGTTTTTCCTATCGCATCAACCGCCAGGCAGACCCGCTCCAGCCTGCTTGAGGTCTTGCGCCAGGACTATATCCGCACTGCCTGGTCGAAAGGTCTCAGAGAAAGGGTTATTGTCTCGCGTCACGCCATGAAAAACGGTCTTATCCCCATTGTCACCTTTTCTGGTCTGGGATTGAGTTCGATTATTGGCGGGTCTGTCATTATTGAGTCGGTCTTCGCCATTCCCGGGATGGGCAGGCTAACGGTAGCCTCAGTCTTGAATCATGATTACGCTATCACGCAGGGTGTGACTCTGATTATCGCCTGCGCCGTGGTTTTAACTAATTTACTGGTTGACATTTCCTACGGCTGGCTGGACCCGCGGATCAGGCTGGGATGAAGAGGAAGGCCTTGAAAGAAACAATGGTTAACCACCGAAGTTCAAAAGAGTTATCGCCGCGATCCGGTGAAGTTCGTCGATTCATGCATGTTTTTTTTGGTCGCTGGCTGGTGTCACTGGGAATGGTCATCATCGTTATTTTTTTACTGACGGCTGTTCTATCACCATGGATTACACCTTATGACCCCTATGAAGGGAATTTTGATAAATTATTGGCGCCACCCAGCGCCCAACACTGGTTGGGCACCGATACTTTAGGCCGGGATATTTTAAGCCGCATTATGTATGGCTCACGCACTACTTTGATGGTTGGAGTAGTGGCGTTAGGTATAGCGGCCATCGCAGGCATGTTTCTCGGCCTCCTGGCCGGTTATTTCGGGGGAATAGTACAATCGGTCA
>DAOUAU010000047.1:0-3897 GCA_034433195.1 Dehalococcoidales bacterium | reverse complement strand
CAACAACGGTGGGGTTATCACGCCTACAGCCAGTCAACAAAATATTGCCGGCGGCGTGGCTACCTGGACTGATATCATCAGCGACCTTTCAGTGACCGGCGCTGACGCGGATGGCAACGGCACACCTGACGCCTGGACTGTGATCCGCGACCGCAGTCTGTTCCAGGCCATGGCGGAAGGCGCTACCCCTAACCGTGTACTGGGCATTGCCAAGGCCCGTGATACCCTGCAGTACAACCGGCCCGGCAATGAACCTGAAGCCCCGTTTTCCGTAGCCTTCAATGCGGATGTACCCACTCTGGAGGAGATGACCAAAGCGGCGCTCAATGTTCTGGATAACAATCCAAACGGGTTTTTCCTGATGGTGGAAGGTGGAGCTATTGACTGGGCAGGGCATTTCTATCGCTCCGGTAGACTGATCGAAGAGTTTATTGATTTCAACAAATCTATCGAGGCAGTGGTAGCCTGGGTGGAGAAGAACAGCAACTGGGGTGAGACGATGGTAATTGTTACTTCCGATCATGAGACCGGTTACCTTTGGGGACCCAAAACCCCGGGCGCGCCTTCAACCTGGACACCTCTGGTTAATAACGGCGCCAACAATTTGCCTGGGATGGCTTTTTATTCCGATATCGGCGGATTTGCCTGGCATTCCAACAGCCTGGTGCCACTATGGGCCAAGGGTGATGCAGCCAGATATCTGAAAGGATATGCTGATGAAACAGACCTTAAGTATGGCAAATACCTGGATAATACCGAGGTTTTTAACGTTTTAGCGCTAATTGGACTAAAGTCATACAATTCCCAACTCTGGTATCTTGACTCCGATATGATTATGAAAAAGATCGGAGCACCGACCGGCAGCGTGGAGGTACCATTTGGAACGGAAAAAATTTGGCTCAGCAGCGAGGCGGCTGAAAAGGACGTCACTTTTTTCACCGGCAACTGGACTATTTATTTGGAGACCAGTCAATGGACCGGCACCTGCCACGCGCAGGTGGGTGAATCTGACGGCGTCACTTTTAAACCTTTTAACCCTGAACCGGTGGCGGGCGTGCAGACCGGTGATATCATCATTATCAATGTTTATGCCGGCGGTACTGTGCCCACCGGCCATTATCTGGCTTTAAGAATTACCAATACCGGCGGCAGCAGTGTGCTTACCAATGGTAATTCTTACTTGAAGTCGCCTACCAGCGATCCGGGCTATCCGGTACCCGAACTATCCGCCATGATCCTGTTAGGAGCGGGACTGTTGGGGTTGGGTGGTTATATCCTGGCCCGGAGAAGAAAGGCAGTGATCGGTTAATTGTGGCTGTTAACTGATTGAACCAGCCGCAATTTAAGTAGTTCGGCAGGCCGGAACCGGTTAAGGACCCGGCCTGCCATTGTTGACCGCCGCAAGCGCTGAGAAAGGTCAGATGTGAATAATTCTACTAGATGAATGAACGGGACGTCTGCCAAAAGATGGCGGAATTATCTGCCAGGAGGTCATGATTTCTGGCTCTATCCAGGGTTAAGGGCCTGCCCGGAGAAAGTTTGATGACGGGTAATTTTATTCATTATAGAGTCTTTGTGATATACTATTTACTATTCACTAAAAAAGAAAAGTTAAGGATTCAGGACAGCTACTAATGCCAGCTAAATTTACCTTCTCCGCTCCTTCGATGAAGGCATGGCTACTCATCCACCAGTCCCATAACCTTTTAAAAAAGTTAGAAAATGCGGTTTTCGCGCAAACGGGACTGACCGCCCGGCAGCACTCGATTCTGCTGGCTTTAAAAAATTTGAAAAGTCCGGTTACCATCACGAGTATTGCTCACTGGCTTGACCGTAACTCCAACACCATCAGCATGCTGGTTGACAATATGGAAAAGGAAGGGATGGTCAGCCGCTTGAGGGATATGCCGGATCGCCGGGAAGTGAGGTTGGTTATCACTGAAAGAGGAGAACAGCAATTTAAATCCGCGAATACATTAACCGCGGAGTTGTTTCAGAGCATTTTTTCGGGGATTCCCGAGGAAAACCTGCAAAAACTGGCTGATACATTGGAACAGATACGTTTCAAGTCTTTGGATCTGCTTGAGTTGGACTTGTCTCATGAAAAGCTGCATATATTAGAGGAACAACCCGCCAGTTTGCCGGCTGTGATCACAAGTTCAGCACACGGTAAGGCTGGAACCGGGGACGCGGATGATGAAGATCTGTAGCATGCCTGACGCTGTGCCGGAATAATAGTGATCATGTCCGCTTTGATTACGCGGTCAGATACTGCGGGTCACAGCGGGCGCTATCGCACCAAAGCTCATGATCCTCTCTGGGTTTGCTCCCCGGTGGTTTCTGCCCCTTGAATCTCGTCAGGTTGACTGCTACAATTAGTGACCATGAAAACCGAAACAGTTGACCTCCCAATCTAATGCGTGAAACAGTTTTTTATGATGGTTTAGTCATCGGCTGGATTGCTCTGTCCGTGATTATTTTTGTCTCATTGTTCTTTATCGTGGCACCTTACGGGCGGCATATACGGGCCAGATGGGGGCTAACCGTTCAAAGCTCTCTGGGCTGGGTGATTATGGAATCCACATCGCCTCTGGTATTCGCTGTCTGTTTCATGCTGGGGTCAAGCCGCATCAGTTGGCCGGAGCTAGCTTTTCTGATCTTGTGGGAAGCTCACTATATTCACCGTGCTTATATCTATCCGGTACATATCAGAGGCGGCGAGAAACCGATGCCGCTGGCGGTGATCAGCCTGGGTTTTATTTTCAATGGGATTAACAGTTATCTCAATGGACGTTATATTTACACGTTCTCCGGCGGTTATAATGATAGCTGGCTGATGGATCCCCGCTTTATCATCGGAGTGATCATCTTTATCAGTGGATTTGTGATCAACCGCAATTCGGACGTCATCTTGCGTAATCTGCGGGGGCCAGGAAAACCGGAATACCAGATGACTGACAAAGGTCTTTTTCGCTGGATTTCCTGTCCTAACTATCTGGGTGAAATCATGATCTGGAGCGGTTGGGCGATTGCCACGTGGTCAATGGCCGGGCTTTCATTCGCATTGTGGACAGCCGCTAATCTGATTCCGCGAGCCAGAGCCAATCACCGCTGGTACAATCAACGTTTTACGGATTACCCGACCCGCAGAAAGGCATTGATCCCGAAGGTCTGGTAGCCAGTTAAAACTGGCAGGCGGCAAGATTTCATCTGTGGGGGTTCACCTGAGCGAACGAAATCCCAACCGGAAAAAAAGAATAATTTTGTAGCGGGTATCATGATAGGCTCGTGGAATTCACAGTTTGACAATGACGCTCCAGGCTGGTTAATCTTAAATGTCTTGGGAGTATTATATGCCAAAAATCAGTGTGCTGGTGGGTGATAAGCAGCCGGGCTTTCGGGAAGGTTTTTGCCGTTTGCTGTCTGAAAGTCAGGATATGAATGTGGTTGGGCAAACCGGTAGCGGGCAAGAGTTGATGGTTCTGTCCACCAAACTCAAACCGGACGTAGCGGTAGTTGATTTTGAGCTACCCAAAATCAATGCTATCGATATCATTAACCAACTAAAAATTATTTCGCCGCAGACTGCGGTCCTGGTGGTCAGCGCTGTGAATTCACAGAGCTTTGCTTTGTCCTCATTAAGGGCAGGAGCAGCGGGTTTTCTCTCCAAGGATACTCCAACGCAGGACCTGGTCAAAGCCGTCCGTCTAATTTATGCGGGAGACGGAATCATCGAACGTATTACTGGTGAGAGCATCATTCGCCGTTTTTCTGCTGACAAAGAGCCTCATCAGGGTTTGAACCCTAATCCGCGCGAACTGGAAGTTTTAAAGTTGACCGCCAAAGGGCTGCGCAATAAAGAAATCGCTAAAACGCTCAAAATCAGCGAACGCACCG
>DAOUAU010000046.1:0-5367 GCA_034433195.1 Dehalococcoidales bacterium | reverse complement strand
TATACATATGACTTTAGCCAATGATCCCGGTGTTTTGACGGAGAGCGCCGGAGAAGGCGATTCCCGTAAGGTGGTGGTTTTTCCCAAGAATCGAAAATGATTTAGTTTCGAAGCCGTTTTCAAACCGTTTTAAGAGAGCCACAGATGTGGCCCTCTTTTTTTACCACTGAGATCATTAGAGGATAAAGCCAGGAACAAGATTCTTGAAAAATTTGGCTTTGACTTTTCAGTCCCATTTATGGTAACCTGTTGCTAAGAAAAGCTTCGATGGAGAAGAGTAAGAGTCGCGTCAGCGTAAAGCGAATCTGGTACAGTGGAAGCAGAGACGTTAGCCGCCTCCCAAAATCACTCCTGAGCTGCCAACCCAAAGGAGAATTCCGAGTAGGCCTGGCCGGCATCGTTGACCGTTAGCCGAGACGAAGACATGAACACGTGTCTTGAATAAGCGCTTCTGTTTTGGTACAGAAGAACCCGGGTGGTAGCGCGGATTGTTGGTAATCCCGTCCCAGGAGGACGGGATTTTTGTTTTTTAGTACCGAATCAGGTTATTGCAGGAGTCAGATATGTTTAAGCCCGTATCCAGCAAAGTGGATTTCGCCAAATTGGAGGAAAGTGTTTTACCTCTGTGGCGGGAGAAAGACTGCTTTAAAAAAAGCGTCGAAGC
Source organism: Dehalococcoidales bacterium (assembly GCA_034433195.1). GTDB lineage: Bacteria > Chloroflexota > Dehalococcoidia > Dehalococcoidales > UBA3254 > DATIKD01. Next base: position 4,703 of record DAOUAU010000046.1, on the reverse strand, counting down.
GCGTAAACACGGACCCCGGTTCACTCTTTATGAAGGACCGCCTACCGTTAACGGCAATCCCGGCATTCATCATATTTTATGCCGGGTATTCAAGGATGTGATACCGCGCTACAAGACCATGAAGGGCTATTATGCGCCTCGCATAGCCGGCTGGGATACTCATGGTTTGCCGGTGGAACTGGAAGTGGAAAAGAAACTGGGCTTGTCCAGCAAAACCCAGATTGAAGAATATGGCATCGCCAAATTCAACGAAAAATGTAAAGATAGCGTTAACGGCTACCTTATCAACTGGAACAAGATGACCGAGCGTATCGGTTATTGGTGTGATATGGAACATCCATATGTAACCATGGATAATGATTATATCGAGACTGTCTGGTGGACCATCAAACAACTGTAGGACAAAGGTCTGGTTTATCAGGGTTACCGGGTTACGCCGCATTGTCCCCGCTGCGGTACCTCCTTGAGCTCACATGAGGTCGCACAGGGCTATGTTGATGATACTGTTGACCCTTCGGTGTACCCCAGGTTTAAGGTGGTTAAAACCGGCAGTCCGGCAGTTGCCAAATACCTGGCTGAAAAGGCAGTCTATTTGCTGGCATGGACCACTACTCCATGGACTTTACCCGGCAATACAGCTCTGGCAGTGTCCGCCGGGGCGGATTATGCCCTGATAGATAGTGGAGACGGTTATATAATTTTAGCTGACCAGCTGCGTGAAAAAACCGGGTTGAACGGGTTTCCGGTGATTGAGATATTGAAAGGCAGTGTTCTAGTGGATTCCCGTTATGAACCGCTTTATAATCCGCATCTTTTTGGAGTTGAACGTCGGCGTGCAGAGGTCTTTACAGGCGCTGATGGAATAGAACGAAAGGAATTCAAGGTTCAGCATCCGGATCTCAATCTGACCTATCGGGTGATCGCAACGGACTTTGTGACCATGGATGACGGTTCCGGAATTGTGCACGTGGCTCCGGCTTTCGGTGAAGCGGACTTTGACGCCGGGCTGGAAAAAGGTCTGGATTTTGTGCAGCAGGTGGATCTGGCCGGGAAAATAACTGGAAGCTATTCATTTGCGGGCAAGTTTGTTAAAACTGCCGATAAAGAAGTGATGGCTGATCTGACAGCTCGCGGATTGCTGCAAAAAAGCAGTACAGTGAAACACACCTATCCTTTTTGCTGGCGCTGTAATACGCCTCTCCTGTATTATGCCAAGCAAACCTGGTACATCCGCACTACAGCGCTGAGAGACCGGCTGATCGCCAATAATGAGAAAATCAACTGGTATCCAGAGCATCTGAAATACGGACGCTTTGGGGATTGGCTGAAAAACAATGTTGATTGGGCTTTCTCACGTGAGCGTTACTGGGGCACTCCTTTGCCCGTCTGGCGCTGCGAGAGTTGTGGAAAGATGGAATGTCTGGGCAGCTTTGAAGAGTTAGCTGCAAAATCAGGATTGGATCTGAAGTCCATGCAATCTTCCAAACTTGGAATGCACCGCCCCAATGTGGATGACATCAAACTGAAATGCGCCTGCGGTGGGGTGATGAAACGAGCTGCTGAAGTGATCGATTGCTGGCTGGATTCGGGGGATATGCAGATAGCTCAATACCATTACCCCGTTGATCCAGAGAGCCGGACAATTTTAACAGACGGCCGGTACCCGGCAGATTTCATTTGCGAGGCCGTGGATCAGACTCGCGGCTGGTTTTACAGCCTGCACGCTCTTTCAACGCTGTTATTTGACCAAAATTGTTTCAAGAATGTTATCTGCACCGGGCACGTGCTGGATGCTCAGGGCGAGAAGATGAGCAAGACCCGCGGCAACGTGGTGGACCCAGGAAAGATTATTAACAAATTCGGGGCGGATGGATTGCGCTGGTATTTACTGACGTCAACTCCTCCCGGCAACGTCAAACGTTTTGCGGAAGAGCAGGTAGCGGACGTTACACGGCAGTTTCAGTTAATACTTTGGAATGTCTATTCCTTCTTTGTCATGTATGCCAACATCGATAACTTTAAACCGCAAGCTGAGATCAAGCTCAATTCCGAGGCTGAATTGGACCGCTGGATTCTCTCTGAACTGAACCAGTTGATCAAAGATGTGAATAAAGATCTGGAAAATTATAATCCTACCGATGCCGGGCGCAAGATGGAAACCTTTGTGGACAACCTTTCCAACTGGTATGTCCGCCGCAGCCGGCGCCGTTTTTGGAAGAGCGGCAACGATGCCGATAAGATGGGTGCCTATAATACTCTGTATCACTGTCTGGTGAATTTGACCGGTTTGTTGGCTCCCTTTATGCCTTTTATGGCCGAAGAGATTTATCAAAATTTGGTCAAATCGGCTTTCCCTGATGCCCCGGAAAGCGTCCATCTGACTGATTTCCCGTCCGCTGATGAATCTAAAATAGATGTGCAACTATCAGTGGCTACACGTATGGCTGTTAAAGTATCCAGTTTGGGGCGGGCTGCCCGCAGTGGCGCCAATGTCAAGGTACGACAGCCGCTGTCAAAAATCGTAGTGGCAGTTAAATCCAGATCTGAAAGGGAGAGTCTGAATAATCTTAAATCCCAGATTATGGAGGAGCTTAATGTAAAAGACATGGAGTGTGTTGAAAGCACCGAGGATTTACACAAGCTGGGGTATGCCTGCATGACTGAGGGTGACCTGTCAGTTGGTCTGTGTACCGAAGTATCAGCTGAGCTGGAAAACGAAGGAATGGCCCGTGAGATTGTGCACCGCATTCAGACAATGCGAAAAACCGCCGGATTTGAGATAGCGGATTACATCTTGACCTATTGGGAGGCTGATGACTATCTGACCAATGTCATGAAGGATGATCATTCAGCCGGATATATCAAGAATGAGGTATTAGCGCGTGAATTGGTGGCAGGAATTCCGGGTGAAGGAGTTTACACCGAAAGTTTCAAGTTGAGCGGGCATCAAATGAAACTGGGAGTGAAAAAAGCCTGAACAATTTGAATAATCAATAAACTGCGGAAAAAAGAAGGCCTGGATTCAAACCCCGGCCTTCTTTTACAGAGATCGTGCTGTTTAAGATTATCATTCCGTTCAGAGCTGCCAAAAAAGTGTCTTTCAGTGGTTATCATCGGCCAGTGTTTTAACGCCTGTTGTCCAGATCTGGTGGATTCAGTGTTTGAACAACATCTTCAATCCGTATTTGATCACTTTCGGCCAGTGCTGAGGTCTGACAGCCAGCCAGGCGGCGAAATCTGGAGATGAGAATTCAGATTGCAGAAGTTTGGTGATTAAACTGTCAGGTACTGATTTTAGAATCTGTACTCCTTTTTCCCATCTTTTATCATTCCAGCGCGCCAGACCGGTGTTTAGCAGGTATCCGATTTTCAGGTTGCGGCGGTATTCAGAATTAAATCTACTTTCATAGGTTATCAGGTTTCTACGCTCATATTTACCTTCTTTGACGGCCTGAGCAGCAGTTTCAGCAGCCAAACGCCCAGCTTGAAGGCTGATCCTGATCCCTTCGCCGGCGATCAAAGAGGCCTGACCGGCGGCATCGCCCGCAGCCATGATTCCCGGACCCACCAATTTATCAATCACACCATTTGCCGGCACCAGCCCAAAGTGGTTTTCGATGATTTGATGATCCGATAAATCAATATTGAATTGACCAGAGTCGGAAGCTAATCTTTGCAGGTACTCCCTGGGATCGGCGGTGGAATCAGCATGCAGAATTCCCACGCCCAGACGCACGCGCCGGTTTCCCCAGGGGAAAGCCCATGCATAACCGCAGGGGGCGTAACGCTCTCCTACGATCAGGACAGCTTCGTCCTGACGGCAACGCGGCGCTATTAATTCATATTCGGCCCCCACGCCGAAGCGGGTAACCCGCGGTGCAGACCTGACTGTTTGGAGATATCACCCGCGTATCCGGATGCGTCAATCAGAATTTTGGAAGAGATTTTCAATACCTTCTCAGTATCCACGATAGCCTTGCATCCTTCTACCCTGCCATTCTTTATGGTGGGCTGCACAGCCCGGATGCCGGTCAGAATGATGGCTTTTTTGCTAGCGGCTCGGGCTGCCAGATATTGATACGTACCCTGAACATCAATAATGCAGCCCCAGGGTTGGGGTTGCTCAAAGATGACGCTATTCTGAGGGGAACAGATGCGCCAGCGATGGATCGGATGATAATACTGGCGCGGAATATTGAAATCAAGCATGGTTTTAATGGCCGTGGCCCCACTGGTATGCACCGGATGACCAATGGCAGGCGCACTTTCGATGAGCAGTGTTTTTACTCCGGAGGAGGCGGCGGTTTCAGCAGCTGATAAACCAGCCGGACCACCGCCGATAATCAATATGTCAGTTTGAAGAGATTCCTCCAAGGATACTCACTCCCGTCACAGGCATGTTAGATATCAAATCAAGGGTGAATATCAATGCTGCAGGCTGTTTAAAAACGTTGCCACCACTTCTTTGAACTTTTCAAATTGCTCGCGCCGGATATTGTGACCGGCCCCCATGATTTGTATCCACTTAAAAGGATATTGGGATTTCCATAACTTCTCGGCCTGTCTGGCACTCTCCGGATTGACAATCCCGGTCTCAGCGATGATGAGCAAGGTCGGGCAGTTCATTTTGGGCACCAGTTCTTTGTATGTCGGCCCGTCCATCCGCATATGCTTAAAAAGGTCAGGATCGAACTGGCTTTTGG
>DAOUAU010000045.1:0-2121 GCA_034433195.1 Dehalococcoidales bacterium | reverse complement strand
GCGGCTTTGGAAAAAGTGCGCAAGCTTCTTGAAACGATGTCGCAAAAAATATTCCCGGTTGGTCCGGTGGGATGTGGCAATGTTGCCAAACTGGTCAATAATCTGATTGCTTTGTCAACCAATACCATCACGGCGGAAGGGTTTGTTCTGGGGGTCAAAGCCGGAATCGATCCGGGGGTACTGTACGATATTATCCGCATCAGCACTGGTAACAGCTGGTCGCTTGAGCAATTCCAGAGCACCGTTCTAAAGGGCAATTTCGAACCCGGATTTAAACTCAGCCTGGGACGCAAAGATATGGCACTGGCAATCACTTTGGGACAGGATACAGGCGTTGCACTGGATGTGTGTAACGTAGTGCAGAGCAAGCTTGATGCAGCCATGAACGCCGGTTATTCTGAAAAAAGCGTCCAATCCGTGATTTTACCGATGGAACAAAAAAACGGAGTGAGCGTGCGCACCTCAAAATAATACCGAAACAGCGCTTTTTCCTGAATTAAAATATCCGATACTGGCGGGTGCACACACGGAGTTTCGGTGTGCAGTGATTCTCAGAAAATAAAATATATAATATCCCGAAGGAGGATAATAATGATTGTTGTCGATACCAAAGGTTTAAAACTGGAAGAGAGCAAAAACGACCCGATGGTAAACCAGGGGCCGGTTTACCGGGCGCTGGTAGTAGATGGTAATAAATCCGGCGGCTACAATATTGCGATTGTAAAATATGATTCAAGCAGTAAATTGCAATGGCATACCCATGATTCCGAACAGATAATTTACGGCACTGAAGGAAAAGGTATTTTAGCTACCCGGACCAAGGAAAATATAGTTGATCCCGGTACCGTCGTGGTCGTTCTGGCCGGTGAAGAACATTATCATGGGGCAGCGCCTGGCAATTCATTTACGCACATTGCCTTTTACAGAGGGTCGTCAAAAGTGCTCCCTAAATAAGCCATTCACCACCGCGGTGTTCCAATAGCTTCAAAAACAATGGGCGTTCTTCTGACGGAGGAACGCCCTGATGTTATCCGGCCGCCTTTCAGTCAGCCTGTTTAAAGCAGAAACACAGTAATTATCATTATCTGTTTAGTTTCACCTTCTGGCAGCGGCATTGACACTGCATTCAGAGATAGTTACACAAAGTTTGCCAATGTCCAACTAATCTATATAGGTGGTTTCGTGATTGGGTCCCAAAGATATCAATAGTACCCCGAAAGGCTTATCCACCCAGCGGGTGACTATCGGATTGTGCGGGAAACCGGCCGGGCATATTACGGCAGTGGGTTGGTCGATGATATACCGCTCATGTTCAGGCCCCAGGTCAATCTGGATTTCTGCGTTCAGGCGGTCAATATCAGTTGGATCGGTTCCGGCAAAAACCAGGACTTCATCTACCGGGTGAACATGAGCGCCGCCGCCCGGACCCCGCAGCCACAGGCCGGGCTGAGAATGAATGCCCCAGCAAAAATTGACGTCTATGTCTTCCATGTCCTGCCCGAACAGCCAAACCGCGTTTTCCGTCATTCCCGGCCCGGGTTTGCGCCCGCCTTTTACCATCTCTCCGTAATGAGCTTCCTCTGCAGTGTTAAACCGGCGTGCAGTCATGGTATTGGGTTTCAAAGGTTTGTAATACCGGTCGTAAAGATGGCCGTGGGTCATGGTCTCCTCAGAGACGTGTATCCTCTTTTTCGGATACAGTGATTTCATGGGCATCTTTATCCCTCGTTTGACTGCGGACTCCTGCATCTCCATCCTCTGATTAATTTGCTCCTCTGTCAGTCCGTCTCCCAGCCAGGCGGTGATCGGATCGGCTCCCAGGGAGATAATAAAAAAACTATAACCAATGGGGCTGGTCACATCCATGGTTACTAATGGGCAATGCACCAATCCGCCAGGGGCAATCACGGCTGTGGGCTTATCAAAGGTATGCACTTCCAGTTCCTTACCCAGGCAAAACTGAATTTTTGCACCTAGATATTCGGGTTTAGCCGGGTCCAGCCCAACAAATACCAGGGCTTCCGGATAAGGGTGCACGTGCGGGTCCATCCCCGGATGCCAGTCCCCCAACCCGGTATAAAACCCCCAGGAAAAATTCAGTTTAACACCATTCAAATGATC
>DAOUAU010000044.1:0-2988 GCA_034433195.1 Dehalococcoidales bacterium | reverse complement strand
GATCAGGGCCGGCATCATTTTATACATGGGTGGGGCGTATACCGCATTCAGCTCATCCGCTTTTTTGATGGGCATGTAGATGTGTTCGGCTCTTACTATCTCAACTTGCAGGTCGTCAAATTTTATCACATCACCGGCTCTCACTCTGATCAGGTTGGTCCAGCGGATATCAAAAAATTCCGCCAGTGGCCCGGCTATGGAACTTGAACAAATTACTTTGGAATGAAACTTCTTGACCAGAGTGCCGATATCGGTGCAGTGGTCGAAATGAGTATGCGTCAGAGCGATGTAATCCGCCCCGGTTAGATCTGAGGATGAAATGGGAGCGGTGTTGGAGTAATCAATGAAGGGGTCAGTGATCAGCACTTTTCCAGAAGGCAGCACGATTTCAAAACATGCCCAACCCAACCAGCGTAATTTTATGCTCATGAGATTCCTCCCGCGTATCAACTGACCAATTATTACACCTTCTCCGGTTGAACTTCAAATGATGGTCAGATGGTGATAGAGTTCTGGTTGGTAGTTATATTGCGGAATCCTGGCATCTGGAAAATTCAGCAATGCTGATTGCATACCGGCCTCAGGATGAGCTTCGATTGACCCTCATGGTTCACTATGTTAGGATTATAAAGATGGAAATAACGTGGTTGGGCTATTCTTGTTTTCGTTTAAAAGGCAAATCTATGACGGTGATTACTGATCCTTGCCCCCCGGAGCTGGGCTATGTTCTGGATAAGCAGCACGCCGGTGTAGTGACGGTTAGTCACCATCACTCCAACCATGCCTATACTCAAATAGTCTCCGGCGATCCCCGCATTATATCCCGGCCCGGTGAATATGAGATCGGCGGGGTCTTGATCATCGGCCTTCCAACTTTTCATGATGATGAAAAGGGTCTGACCAAAGGCAAGAACAGCGTCTTCGCGATTGAAATAGATGATATTACCATTTGCCATCTGGGTGATTTGGGACACCCTCTTGGTTCGGTTCAAATTGAAGAATTAGGCAATATCGACATACTCTTGATTCCGGTGGGTGGTGGAGAAACCATCAGCGCCCAACAAGCCGCAGCCATGGTACGCAGCATAGAGCCTAAGATTGTCATTCCAATGCACTATAAAACTCTCACTCTCACCAAAGAGCTGGATAATGTAGACAAATTTCTGAAAGAGATGGGCTTGACTGAAGCAGTACCTCTGCCAAAATTGAGCATTACCAAATCACAATTACCGCTGACTACCACTGTGATGGTGCTGAGCGCCTGACATCCGGGTATGGATGGGATGATACTGTGAAAATAGATCACTTGAATTTGAGGAGATTTAATGAAATACAGCCAGAGACAAATCAACACCAAACACCGCATCAAGTTAGCCAAGGCCAAGGCTAAAGTTCGGGCTGCCAAAGCCGCGGTAACCAAAGCCAAATAAAAAGTTATCAGGGTCAACTCAAAAAACCTCAGCCAGCCTTATCAAAGCGGCATTTTTGCCACAGGTAATAAGGCTGAAATATTCTTTTATTAAAGCATCCGTCCCTATGCCGCTGGTTCCAATCACTGCATCTCCCATTCTGTTGTCCTTCCTCATTTATATTCCTGAATCCGGATGATCTATTTCCCGTCTAGCTGATTTTGACTTCTGACCTGTGAGTTTTTTTGACCCTTGCACCTTTCCCCTGTGTTATAATAAAGCTGTTACATTTATCTCAGATTCAAGTGCTTAACAGGAGAAACCAGATGGAAAAGATGACTTACTCCGCCGCCGGAGTCAATATTGATGCCGGGTTAAAACTGAAAAAGAAAATTGCCCAGTTGGCTCAGCCTACTTTTGGGCCGGAAGTATTGCGCGGAATCGGCTTTTTTGGCGGATTGTTTGAGCTGAAAAATTACAAACAGCCCATACTGGTTTCACATGTTGACGGCGTAGGCACCAAAATGAAAATCGCCATTGCACTCAACCGGCATGAAACCATTGGAGCGGATATCGTCAACCACCTGGTCAATGACATCTTCGTGGGCGGCGCCAAACCGCTCTTTTTCCAGGATTATATTGCTCAAGGCGTTCTCAATGCAGACCGGGTAGAAATCATCATCAAAGGCATGGCTGCGGCCTGCCAGGCAGTAGGCTGCGCTCTGGTGGGTGGTGAAACGCCTGAAATGCCGGGGATATACGCGGATGATGATTATGACCTGGTAGGATTCATTGTGGGGGTCGTGGAGAAAGACCAGATCAAGCTGGGTGATGATGTTAAGATCGGCGATATCATCATCGGTTTACCTTCCAGCGGTCTGCATACCAACGGCTATTCCCTGGTCAGAAAAGTATTCGGGATTGAACCCAAAACATTAAATGCCGTTTGTACGGAACTGGGACGCTCTCTGGGTGATGCTCTCCTGGAGCCCCATCGCTGTTATTACAATTCATTGAAAAACCTGATGCCATCCATTAAAGCGCTGGCGCACATCACCGGCGGCAGTTTTTACAAGAATATTCCGCGCGTTTTACCGGAAGGATTAGCAGCCCAACTGGATTCACAGGCCTGGACGGTGCCGCCCCTTTTCAATATCATTCAGAAAGCCGGTAATATCGATAGTAATGAAATGTATCACGTTTTCAACATGGGTATCGGCATGACTGTTATTTGTGCCAAAACGCATGTCGATAAGATCACGCGCGCCGTATCTGGAGCGAAAGTGATTGGCCAGATCATCAGCCAGTCATCAGACACTCGGATATCTATAAAATAGCCTGAGGATTAACGCCAGTATTTGTGATCCGCGTTAACTTACAGTCCAGTGGTCAGCAAGGTTAGATGCCAACTTCAAATTGCCGGATTCGTGTCAACTCAAATAAAAATGTTACCAAAGGCAAGTAGTTCACTCATTTAGGAATGTTACCGGTTAGTGCCCACTCCTTTTTCTCAATTGATGCCATAGGATGAGTGTTTTCCCTCAGTTGGGCTACAGAATCGTAGATTGCCTGTCTTAAC
>DAOUAU010000043.1:0-5216 GCA_034433195.1 Dehalococcoidales bacterium | reverse complement strand
ATCCCGACCATATTTGAAGCTAAAAAGACCTTGAGAAGTAATATGCTCCAGGTCTTTTTTTTTGCTGACATTTTGCTAACGCATGGTTGTATTCGCTAACGGATTTGCTGACGTTCGATGACACCACGAGATTAAGAAGTGCCATTTTGAAGTTAAACAACAGGATGTGTATTAACTCGCATCAGCCTAAAAGAATGGCTGCAGATAGACTAAATAATATATAAAGTTCAGGAGGTCGGCGGTTCAAATCCGCTCATTCAGCCCAACTAAATTTTCAGACAGCACCTGTCAAAAGGTGAACGCTTAAAGACAGGCCGGAAAAACGGGGCAGGAAGGTATTATTAATCAAAAAAGGAAGCTCTTTTGAGCTTCCTTTTTAATGGTGTGCGGCTATCATCTGACATGTGCCGTGAAAAAAATTAATCCCTATCTGCTTCCTGACTCAAGACTTTGGGTGTCCCGTTTTCAGGTATTTTTGGGGTGAATTGATTGCGCAATTCAAAAATGTCTCAAATCAGGTGAAAAACCATTAATTGCCTTCTATCTCTATTTCCTGTAAACCCCGTATTCATAGGCGGCTTCCATCATAGCTTTTAGATTGGGAACGTTGCCTTTGTCAATGCTGGCCCCGGGAGACAAGATGAAGCCACCACCGGGAGCGCAGTCTTTGATCAATTGCGTGCAATAGTCCTTTACTATTTTCGGTGTGCTGGTAATAACCATGGAAGTGGGGACGTTGCCCATGATGCAGGAGGTTTTACCCAGCACTTTTTTAGCTTCTGCCATATCAGTCTGATCGAAATACCAGACCACGCCGCTCCTGGGCGTATCGTTGATGTATTTCAAACGCTTGTTAAATCGTCCTTCGGCAAAAGGCATGGGAACCAGTCCCTCATCAATCATGGCCATCAGCACTCGCCGTAAGTAGGGCCAGTAGAATTCTTCAAACTGGGCATCGGACATGAAGGTATCATCACCTTTGTGCAGGGGCATGATGCAAATCGGGCAGTCTGTGATGGGGAAATTCTTGATCTGGGTATTGATAGTTAAGTTGGTATAATACTCCATCGCCTGATGAAGTTTTCCAGGTTGACGCCGCAAATCAAAAGAAATCCCGCGGGTGCCCCGCAGCATATCAGCAAAATGATCAAAAGGCGCTCCGGCCATGATGCCGCCGCGGAAAGAAGGATATCCATTGGCCATCACTTCATCTCCTATCTCGCGGTTAGCTTTCATCCATAACTGGTGTTCATCCGCCAGGGAGATCATGGTTTGGAAAGCCTGACGGATTTCCGGGTCAGCCATAATGCCAACCCATCCTGCGCCTTGCAGCATCCGTAAAGGCGGCAGCTTTTTAAAGCACTCCAGTAACCCGGTGGTGCGTGGAGTCATTACCCTGATATTGTAGTCTGAGGGATCGTTCATATAAGCGTCATATTCGTCGGCCATCATATATTCGCCTTCCACGATCTGGTTCATGGTGGCGTCCCTGGGCAGACCATGACCGGGCACCAGCGCTACTTTGGAATTCATAACTTCCGATATTTTCCCGGATGGAATAAAAGCCGGACCGCTGAAAATATCCATATCACCGAAATCCCGCATGAACTTCATCCAGGCTTCTCGCATCACTTTATAGTCATACATAATAGTATAGAAATCAGCGCCGTAATAATAAGCCGGATATGTGCCAACAGTCAGCCATACCGGCACTCGGTCAGGTTCTTCCATTTTGATCGTCTTGATTAATCGGGTTGTTCTTTCTTTATAGACCTTTTCAGCTTCAGGACTAACGAATTTTACATTCTGCGGAGAAAGCCACCGTTCAAACCTGATTTCGCGTTTTTCCTGCCAGGCTAACTGTGTCCATGGTTTTTTGGTTGTCATACCTGATTATTACCTCCTGCTTTTATTACCCTGATGCTCAATTTAACGTCGGTATCAATTCATGATCCCTGTCTATCCTGAAAAAAGCATTATAATTTCAAAATAATACAGCTTGCCTTAATTAAAGTCAATTAGCTGTGAAGAATCTTTCAAAACCACAGAAACAGTTCCGCTGATTGCAGATTTATTGACCGGAAATAGACAATTGTGGTGATTATGCGGATTTGGAAACAGAAGATTGGTCAAGGATTTTGCGCTGCCGGACAATTTCGTAGAGGAAAATTGAAGCGGCGCTGGCAACGTTTAAAGAAGAAGCCGATGAACCGGCGGCCATGGGGATTCTAACCAGAGCATCGCTCAATTGCTCATAATTCCAACTTAAACCGGCTGTTTCATTGCCCATGAATATCACCACTGGGCGGCTGAAGCGGCACTCATCAATAGTTATTTGACCTTTTTCGCTGGTGCCGATAAATTGAGTATCCGAATGTTTTTCTTTCAAGTCCTGTAACCATCCACGGATATCCTTGAATGATGGCACCCTGGCTAACGGCAGCTTGAAAAAAGAACCCATTGAAGCACGGATCGTCTCCGTATCGTACATGTCCACACTGTGCCCGGTGATGATTAACCCATCTGCCCCGAAGGCATCACAGGAGCGTATGACGCTGCCCAGGTTGCCTTTGTTGGACGGGCGGTCAAATACCATAAAAAGCGGATTGGCCGGTATTTTGATTTTATTGAGGCCATCCTCAGGCATCCCGACTATGGCAATTAATTCGGAAGTATCTTCTTTATCGCTGAGTCTGCCCATCAATTCCGGGGTTAATTCATAACGGGTGGTCTGTTTGTCGTTTGTAAGAATGTTAATTGCCCACTCAGATAGTTTGACTTCCTGGTCATACAGGAAAGCTTTAATTTGAAAGTGGTTACGGACGGCCTCGTTAATGTTACGTACACCCTCCACAAAAAACTCTTTGTGGGAGTGCCTTTTGTTGCGGTTGTTTTTTAATACCTCAAAATGTTGAAAATCGTTGTTAGCCCTGAATAGGTTAATAACTTTGGCTTGTTTCTCACTCATCCTTTTAGTTTAGCATTGATGGCCTTTGTTCACAAAAGATTTTTCCTTCGCTCCGCTTTCCTGATATAATTTCCTTGATACTGATTCTCGTGATGGAGCATTAAGATGCTGGAAATTATTGATTTAGCGGTCTCCGTGGAGAGCAAACCTATCTTACATGATATTAATCTGACTATCCGAACCGGCGAAACCCATGTATTATTTGGGCCTAACGGAGCCGGAAAAAGCACTTTGCTTTCAGCAATTATGGGTTTTCCCAAATATAAAATTACCCGTGGTCAAATCAAATTTAATGGAACAGATATCACCCGTTCTACGCTGGATGAACGGGCGCGTCTGGGCATTGGCATTTCCATTCAAAGACCTCCGGTGATTCGCGGTGTCAAAACTTGCGATATGGTGGCGGCTACATTAAAGGCACGGGGCAATTCAGCCGCGATTGAAAAATTGGCCGAAAAAGCTAACCTTTCTGACTTTCTGCAACGGGATATCAATTACGGCTTTTCTGGCGGCGAAATAAAACGCTCAGAGTTGATGCAGTTATTAGCCCAGAGGCCTCAGATGGTTTTGCTGGATGAACCCGAATCGGGTGTCGATCTGGTTAATATCTCATTAATTGGAAAACTGATTAACGAACTGCTGGAGAAGGATTGTCCCATTCGGGAACGCCGCAATATGGGATTAATAATCACTCATACCGGTCACATTCTGGACTACGTCAATGCTCGCACCGGCTATGTCTTGATGAATGGCTGTATTGGTTGTGAGGGCGATCCGCATGAAATGCTGGCAAATATTAAAGAGGCAGGATACAAAACGTGTCTGACATGCACCCAAAAATAGAATCTTCTAATATTGAAAAAGCCAGAACGGCAGTCAATAAACCGGCTGCCAGCGGCTCAGATATAGACCTGGCGGAATATGAAAATCCTTCTCAGGATTTGCCTTATCAAGATGACCCTGACGATTTGTCTTCAGAAGAAAAGCAGCAGATGGCGGGGGCCGGCGTGGTTTTGGATAAATCTGAAGGACGTTCCGGCACATTTATTCAGAAAGACAACACGCCGGTTCATTTTTCCGTGGAACAAGAAGGGTTGGAAGTCATGTCTACCAGCGAAGCGCTGGCGAAGTATCACTGGCTCAGAGAATATTGGTGGAAGGCGGTAGCGGTAGATACCGATAAATATACTGCCAATGTGGAATTGAATTCGGCCGATGGTTATTTTATTCGCGCTTTGGCAGGCCAGAAATCGCTTTTTCCGGTTCAAGCCTGTCTGTATTTGGCGAGGAAACAGGCTATTCAGAATGTTCATAACATTGTCATTGCCGAAGAAGGCTCGGAATTACATATCATCACCGGCTGTACCACTGCGCCCCGCAGCGACCCTGGATTGCATTTGGGTGTTTCCGAGTTTTATATCAAAAAGAACGCTAAAGTGACCTTTACCATGATTCACCAGTGGCATCCGGATGTAGCTGTCCGTCCGCGTACCGGCGTGATTGTAGAAGAGAACGGTCTCTATATGAGTAACTATGTTTTGATGAAACCGGTGGGTTCATTGCAGATGAATCCTACTGCCCGTTGCGTAGGTGAGAATTCTGTGGTACGTTTCAACAGCGTCATTGTGGCTCCAAAAGGTTCTGATCTGGATGTTGGTTCACGCATTATTTTAGAATCCGCCGGCAGTAAGGCTGAGGTTATTTCTCGCGCTATTACTACGGGTGGCAACATTATTGCCCGGGGGTACATTGAAGGCAAAGCGGTAGACGTCAAAGGGCACCTTGAATGCCGCGGTTTGATCATGGATAAAGGCGGTACAATGTATGCTATTCCGGAATTGAAAGGCGATTTGGCCGGAATTGACCTCTCGCACGAAGCCGCGGTAGGTAAAATTGCTGAAGAAGAAGTGGAATATTTAATGGCCCGAGGCCTGGCACGGGATGAGGCCACCGCCACTATTGTCAGAGGTTTTTTAAGAGTGGATATTGAGGGTCTGCCTCCGGCGCTGAACGCTGAGTTGAGAAAAGCCATCGCCTCCAGCGAAGATGAATTGATGTAGTCAGTGGGGCCAAACAGAGTCAATGCACAAGTATGCTTTTTGCTGTGAATGCTGTTTTGTGCGAGTATTTGGAAATTATCGCCGGTGTGATTTCAAATATTTGTCAATAATAAAGCTGCTGTAGATAATCAAAGAAATCACAGTTACGTAGTAAAATAAATCGGTAGATCCGGCAGGATTCAGCACCG
>DAOUAU010000042.1:0-2149 GCA_034433195.1 Dehalococcoidales bacterium | reverse complement strand
GTATACTGCTACCCGTTAAGACAGTAGGGGAAAGAAGAGAGTAAAATGGCTGTTAAAGAAGGAGAAAGACAGCCATGCAAAGAAGGAAAAGGGACGCTAAGACCAAAGCCCTTATTGTGATTGAAGGGCTCAAAGGCAAAACGGTAGCAGATATTTGCATCGAGCATCAGGTCAGCTCTGAGTTTATTGGTGATGCTGGCTGCTGCAAGCTGTTTTTAAAACAGAAATGGCTCTCTAAAACCAATTATTTCGATTTTTGGGTCAAGATCAAGTCTTCATGTCATTCAATAACCCAGGCCTTTTTCTCTAATAGCTTTTTTTCTGCGTTTCGCGGGTTCCCTCTGTCGATAATCGTCAGGTAATAACAAAACTCATCTTTGCCTACTTTTTAATGAATTTCACATTGTTAGCAAAATTACTGTAATAGTCCGGTGTCAGAGCTATGGGGTGAAAGAGGACCGGTTTGGTAATCCGTTTAAAAGTAAGGGGGGTGTGGACCAGCCCGGCGGGGATGTGGACTACTGTGGGTTGCTCGATCAAGCATAGTTCACTTTCCTCACCCATGGATAGCTCGATGGTGGCATCGAAATCAAATATGTTCTCCAGATTGCCGCCCAAAAAACAGAGAAACTCATCAAAATCATGTGAATGGGGTATCCGGTCAAACAGTATAGGCTCCTTAATGTACCTCCAACCCATAGAAAGATTTGCCAGCGACCCGAACTGCGATAAGCTATCGATATAGGCGCTGGGGTTGGTCAATTGGATTTTGGGCTTGTTGATCAGTTCCGGTTCGGTTAAAAAATACCTGGCATATTTACTATTTTTCACCTTGATCTCCTTTTCTGGAAATAATTACCGGTAAATCTATATAAGAGGCATACCTGGTCTGGTGATAGACCGTTTGCAAAGCCGGAATTCCCTCAGAATCTTTTCCAACGGGATTACCGGTATTCATATTCCGGTCAAAAGTGGGAAAATTGCTACTCGTGATATCCAGGCGGATGCGGTGTCCGCGGCGGAATAACTGGCTGGTATTTCCGAGGCGGATAATAAATTCAGTTATTTCGCCCGGCTTCAGCGGTTCCGGTTCGCTAAATGAATTACGGAATTGAGCGCGAACGATGCCGTCAGCCACGTTGTAGGCATGTCCATTCGGATAGACATCCACCAGTTTGGCTGTAAAATCAGTATCTTTGCAGGAAGAAGAGGCCATGAGATGCAGGTTCAGCGGTCCAGTAAGCTCAATATCCTGGTCCAGTTCAGGCGTAGAATAACACAAGACGTCACCTCGCTTCGCGACCATGGTTTGGTCCATCGGGCCGTAGATAAAGCCGTTTTCCGCGATTCCCCCTCTCCCACCGGACGTTGGCACCGGATGATAAGGATTATAGACAAAGGTGTCGGGGTGTTCCCCTTGGGGTTCATCACGGGTGAGCCGGCCATCACCGTAACAAGAATTGGCCCCAACCCGGCTGTGCAGAAAAAACCTTTGCCAAATAGTCTCGGGCAACGGCCATGCCGGGCTGTCATGCCAGGTGTTTCTGCCCATGGTGAAATAACGCACTGCCGGCAGAGATATGTCTTTTCCTTTAAGGTACCTGTCAAAGTAGGATATGAGGTATGCTGAAGTGCCGGAACCGTTATCATCAGCATAGGGGCCGAAATCAATATCTCCCAGGACTCTTTGAGGTTTACAATGTCCCCATGGCCCGGCAAATATATGCTGATGTTTGCGGGAGAACTGATTACCGCCTTCGGTCACCATTTTGGAGAAAGACCGGAAGGAATTTCGGGCAAAAGGATCATACCAGCTAGTAAAACTGAGAGTGGGTATTTTGACGGACGAAAAGGGATAGGGGTCAGAAGCCGCGGATTTCTGACGCGAGGCTGACATGCGTAAACAGATTTCCCATATTTCCCGTATTCCTGGGAAATTAAAATAAGGCGCGTCCTGAAGAGGCAGGTAGTTATAGGCCAGTGAAGGTTCGGCTTTTACCTGGTTGATCGCACGGCGCATCACCGAGGTATCTATTGCTGCGGCATCGAGTTTGTCCAGTACATCGACAGCGAGGATCAACAACAAGCTGACAGCAATATTCAGGTTGACCGGCGCATCCGCGATCTCTGGACCGGATTCGCCAGGCGC
>DAOUAU010000041.1:0-2771 GCA_034433195.1 Dehalococcoidales bacterium | reverse complement strand
GGCCTTGCATAAACTCTGCGATGAAGGTTTGAATGTACTCACTTGCACCCTATATAATAGTCTGATATAACAAACCTGGAAATGGCTTGGAATCTGGCTGTAAATTGATGACTGTCAATCCGGACGATCCTTTATATTCAAGATCCTGCTTGATAAGATGATGGTCAAATTTTAAGGGATGGCTGATTTGCAAGGAGGTTATCTATGGTTGGTATCACTGCTTACGGGGCCTACCTTCCCTTGCGCCGTCTGGGTCAGGGTACTAAAGGCTGGATTCTGGCAGGTGAAAAAACGGTGGCAAATTGGGATGAAGACAGCCTGACCATGGCAGTCGCCGCGGCCGTTAATTGTCTTGATAAAACAGATAGAAATGTTGTTGATGCCCTTTATTGTGCTTCTGTCAGTGCGCCATATAAAGAAAAAATGATGTCAACTCTGGCTGCCTGGGCCATCGATCTCAAACCGCAAACTGCTACTCTTGACATTGCTAATTCCTTACGCTGCGGCACAGCAGCTTTACATCTGGCTGTTGATAGTGTCAAAGCGGGCACATATTCGGATATACTGGTTACTGCATCAGATTTACGATCAGGAACGCCGCGCAGCAGCCTGGACAACGGGTTTGGTGATGGCTCTGCTGCCTTTATCATTGGAAATGACAATCCGATAGCGACTCTTGAAGCATATACCTCTGTTTCCAATGAAATACTGGATGTCTGGAGAGTTGACCGCAGCAAATTTGTGCGGACATGGGAAGACCGTTTTGTTTACGAAGAAGGCTACCAAGAAGTACTATCCACTGCCGTTAAGCAATTCCTGACCAAAAACAAACTGGATATGAAAAACATCTCCAAAATAGCTTATTACGCTCCTGACCAACGCCGCCACCGCGAAATGGCAGCGACACTGAAACTGAAAGCGGAACAAATCCAGGATCCGTTATTTTCCAGAATCGGTGATACCGGGTGTTCTTTCAGCTTACTGTTGTTAATAGCCGCGCTGGAACAAGCTCAGTCTGGAGATCAAATTCTTTCCATCAGTTATGGCAATGGAGCTGATCTCTCACTCTGGAAAGCCACTGAGCGAATTCAGCAATATAAACCCAAAATCAAGATAGATCAGTTGTTGGCAGCTAAATATATCATCCCGAGTATTGATGACTATCTGGCTTACCGCGAGTTTGCTTTTAGTGATCCCGAAGCTGGCGCCAGCGCATCCGCTTCCCTTATTCACCGTGAGAGAGATACAATCTACCGTCTGCAGGGAGTGCGCTGCCGGCTGTGCGGCACTCTACAATATCCGGCTCAAAGGATTTGTACCAGTTGCCAGACCAAAGACAATTTTGATCCGGTACGCTTTTCGGATAAAAAAGGCACGGTTTTCACTTACACTTTAAAGAATGGCGCAGATATTCCCAATTTTGCCCGTCCCATGGTGGATACCATGGTTGATTTTGATGATGGGGGCAGAGCTATTTTCGGTATGACAGATATGGACATAAAAGGTGTCAAAGTTGGCATGAAGGTAGAAATGACTTTTCGCACACTCGGTGCTAGCGGAGGTATCCGCAATTACAATTGGAGATGCATGCCTGAACGTGGCCCGGGAGGTTAGATGATGGAAAGTTTGAAAGATAAAGTAGCCATTATCGGAATGGGCTGCACCAAATTTGGTGAGAGATGGGAGAGCAGTCCGGAAGATTTGTTAGTGGACGCTGCCTATGAAGCATACCAGGACGCCGGAATCAAGCCTCAGGATATTCAAGCTGCCTGGTTCGGAACTACGCGTTTAAATACCGCTGAACCGCTGGCTGCTGCCCTGAAGTTTAATTATATCCCGGTTACGCGTGTTGAAAACCTGTGCGCCACAGCCACAGATTCTTTTCGTAATGCCTGTTTTGGCATAGCTTCCGGAGTCTATGATATCGTGATGGCCATCGGAGTTGAAAAATTGAAAGACCAGGGAATGGGTGGATTGGGAACCGTCAGTGGTGCCGGAGGGAACGGAACACTGGAATGGGGTATGTCAGCGGCCATGTTCTTTGCCCGTATGGCTACCCGCTATATGCACCATTACGGACTGAAATATGATGAATTGAAGGGCGTACTGGCCAAAATAGCAGTCAAGAATCATCATAATGGGGCGCTTAATCCAAGGGCACATTTTCAAAAGGATATCACCGAAGAACAGGCCATCAATGCACCTATGGTTTCATGGCCCCTGGGACTGTATGATGCCTGTGGTGTCAGTGATGGCTCAGCAGCTGCCATTTTGTGCCGGGCGGATATAGCTGGCAATTTTCGTCAGGATTATGTTCTGGTTAAGGGCATTGGTTTGGCAGTGGGGGCCAGGCAGGGTTATCTGCAGCCGCAGTATGATATGGTCCACATGGAAGAAACGGTCAGAGCCAGCCGTCAGGCTTACTCTATGGCAGGCATCAAAGACCCTTCAATTGAGATTGATCTGGCTGAAGTACATGACTGTTTTACGATCACTGAGTTGGTCATCATGGAAGATCTGGGGTTTTGTCCCAGAGGCCAGGCCTCTGATTATGTGAAAGCCGGCTATTTCAATCTGGACGGAAAACTGGCCGTCAATCCTGACGGCGGTTTAAAGAGCTTCGGCCATCCCATCGGAGCCAGCGGTTTACGCATGATGTATGAAGTTTACAAGCAATTGCAAGGGAAAGCCGGTCCGCGCCAGCGTAAAAATCCCAAACTGGGTTTAACCCATAACTTCGGTATGAATCCCGGCAGCGGGGTGGGAAGCGT
>DAOUAU010000040.1:0-3306 GCA_034433195.1 Dehalococcoidales bacterium | reverse complement strand
GTCCCCGGCCGTGATATTCAATTTGCGCGGCTCCAGCAGCAGGTGCGGCAGGGGATCGTCAGCCGGAGCTTTGCCCCAATCCACCCGGCTGATAATATCCATATTCGCAAAATAGCCCCAGATCGACTGATAGGCAGAGGGCGTCAGATAAGCCATATCTGATATCATGATGCGCTGTCCCAGCGGATTGCCGCCAGTGGTATCCCTGACTATGCTGTAGATGACATAGCCCAGGTCTTTTCCGGACTCACTGTAAATTAACTTTATGGGGACAGCCGGCGGCATCATCTTGAAGACAGTGATATTGCCGGGGGCGGTCTCCATGCCCTCTTTGCGCTTCAACAATCCCACTCTGGGAGCGGCAAAACGGTTGTAAACATCCACCATTGAATTGATATCGGCATCATTCGCTTCTCTCAATTGTCCTTTCACAGACAGGTCCAGAGCCAATTTGATATACTGCGGCTCAACTGAGTAACCACGTCTGGTAGAAACCACGCCATAACCATAACGCTGGTAAATGGATGCCATTGAAGCCTGCAGAGCGGTGACGGACTGGCCGCCGGACTCATGCAGACGCCTGAAATGGGCCTCAGTAACCTTGCGCAAACAATTACGCCGGCGGAACAGCGGATGCGTGGCCACCCAGGTGATGCCCGCTACCGGGATGATCGACCCGCCAAAATACATCTCCAGCGGCCAGGCGGCGTAGGAAGTAGCCATTTTCCCGTCTATAAAAGCGCACGTCGTCCAAGCCGGGTCGAGAGTAACCTTAAACTCCGGCGGCAGTCCGAACCCCAAACGGACCACCACCAGGAAATCCTCCATCTCAGAAGGGTGGATCGATCGAATGACGGCTTCCATGCTATCTCCTTTATCACGGGCATTAATGACCAATAAAAGCATTATATCAGATTAAATCATGGATTCAGAATAACTTATCCGCGCCGCCGGCGGTCAAACCTTTGGACGGCGTGAAACCATGGTGACTATGCGTCTTAAACCCGGTCATATCACAGGGTGAGTATTGTGGTCAGCATAAAGCAGTTGCCCGGCCAGGCCCATTGTTGCTCAGGCAAGCGTTCCGGGGACTGCTCAAGACAATGTTGCCACCTGGATGCTTCCTATCGCCGATGGTGAATTCCACCTCGGTTCTGCCATCGGTGGTGACGATGACCCTTGTTTGCAGTGTTTCGATAATGAAGCGGCTGTCCTCGAATGAATTGGAGAGGATTTTATCAGCCATCTGTTCACGGAGCTGATCGAGCCCGGTCAGGGAGACGGTCAGGAATTTTTACCGGTTTATTAATGGGGTATATTTTACTCCCGGTGACCATCATGGTGCCGCTACTGTGCCTAAAACCGCGCTGTTAGAATTATTATCCTTAATGGAAGCCCGAAAGCGGATTCGAAGCTTGAAGCCGATCATTTTACAGAGAGACATCTGACGGCAACCCGGAACCGGTCCACCGGGGTAATAATATACGCCATCATGGATTAAAGGAACTGAAAATCAGGCGCCCGAATCAAGTCCGGGCAGCCGAAATCACTTGTATTCAAATGGGCAATGGGTCCCTGCATCTTGTGGTGGTCATACACCGGTTAAGCCGAAATGTACCGGCATGAACCAACCATTATCCTAATGCTTCAGATATTCTTGATTCTATTATTTTTCTAACTTCTTGAATTTCCTTCAAGAACTCCGCTGTTTTATGTTTGATCCTGTTTTCGGGACCAAGAATACCCAGTGATACAGGAACGAAGTAATTCTTGACCGGCACAGATATACTCATGATTTGAGGAATTCGTTCACCGTATCCGATGGCGTATTCTTTTTCGCGAATGCCTCCCAGTTGAACGAGCAATTCTTCTTTTCTGGTAGTAGTGTGTTCCGTTAACGGTTTGAAACTTAGTTGTTTCACCACTATATTCAAGTCTTTCGGGTTCAGCTGAGAAAGCAGTACTTTATAATTAGGTCCAGCATGTAAATCACTGGTGACTTTTTGTTTACCAACAATCTGAAGTTCGTGCTTGCTCGGAATCTCATAAAGAAGTATCCCATGTACTCCAACCAATACATTTAATCCTACTGATTCTCCGGTGAAGTCTGCCAGTTGTTCCATTGGGATTGAAGCACAGGAAACAAGATACTGGTGAGTCACATTGGGCTCTGAGAGAAGTTCAATTATTGACGGGCCTATATAATAGCGGCGATTCAACTTATTCCTGAATAATAATCCGGATTCCTCCAAAGTTTGCAGCAGGCGGTAGGCCGAAGACACGGTAATTCCAATTTTTTCAGCTATTTCTGTCACTGTCATCGCCCCTTTACGCAGACAGCGTAAAATCTCCGAAGTCCGATGCACTGCTTTCAGGCTGGTTTGGCCGACATCATTGTTTTCAACCGTCATGGGGCACCTCAAGAAGTATAATTTTTCATTTTTTACTATCCGGACCATCTCAGGATAAATGGTTCATCACTGTATTGAGCCTGACAAGGAAATATGTTTCAATACTAGCACAAATCTCATCATGAAACTATGTAGTTTTACAGGATACCTCTCAATCTTGGATCAAGCGCGTCTCTTAAGCCATCACCGACCATATTGAAGGCAAACACTACCAGCATAATAGCTAACCCCGGTGCAAATGACAAAATGGGATGGGTCAGGAGGTATTGACGTCCTTCACTCACCATCGCGCCCCAGGCCGCGATTGGTGGTTCTATTCCAACACCCAGGAAACTAAGACCGGCTTCTGCCAGTATCGTGGCTCCCAGCATCATCGTAACCAAAACAATAAGTGGAGGGAGACAATTCGGGGCAACATGCTTCAGCATTATGCGAGTATTGCTGGCCCCCATTGACCGTTCCGCCATGACATAGTCTGCCTGTTTGATGGACATAACCTGGGCGCTCATTAAACGGGCGTAAGAAGGCATCATGCCGATCCCCAGGGCGATGATAACGTTGAAGAGGCCACCACCCAGCAGAGCAGCGATTACCAGAGCCAGCAGGATCATTGGAAAAGCCATTATCGCGTCGACAAATCGCATGATGCAGGTATATATCCAGCCGCCGTAATAACCAGCCACCAGTCCCAGGCTCAGCCCGATGAATGAAGCGATTCCGATCGCTGCCAGGCCGATGATAAGGGAAGTGCGGGTCCCGAAAATAACCCGGCTCAAGGTGTCTCTGCCGATGGTGTCAGTACCTAACCAATAACCTCCTGAAGGAGCGGCAAGCCTTAATTCCAGATCAGGAGAATTGGGATCATGCGGCGCGAGAAGGGGAGCGAAAATTGCGG
>DAOUAU010000039.1:0-5643 GCA_034433195.1 Dehalococcoidales bacterium | reverse complement strand
TAGCCAGCGCTTGTTGAAAGTCCAAAAGCAATACCCCTGGCTCCAATTCGGCTACCAGGGTAGCCTTGTTAATATTGATGATACGGTTCATCTTGGTGGTGCACAGCACTATTCCGCCCCGGATGGGAATAGAACCGCCGCTGACATTGGTGCCACCGCCACGTGGAGTGATGGGTATCTTGCCATCCGCTGCCAGATTCACAATTTGTACAATTTGCTGTAAAGTCTGGGGAATCACCACCGCATCCGGCAGATGCGTCCACATAGTAGCGGCGTCATAGGAATAAGCCAGTAAATCTTCCTGACCGGTCAGAACATTGCGCTCTCCGACGATTGCTTTCAATTTTTCAATTTGTGCAGGGTTTAACATAATGAAACGCTCCCATTCTTACAAATCATCAGCACCTTACGCTTATCGGCGCCACCTCTGGATATACCTTGTGAAGTGAACTAATCATTGGCGCAGAGGTCTATTTGAACAGATCTTTTTAATATTCTATACCAGCGGTATAAAGGAAACAATATTCAAGATTGGTGCCCTGAAAGACGTTCGGCATTCCTCTGAAGGACGCTCTATAATTATCTTTTGAAGTGCCGGATACCAATTGTCTGCTTCAATCCTTTCTGACGTCCTTCATTAGCGGTCATTGTGCCTATCAACAAGACCATTATTTGCAAATTATCCCGTTATGTTATATTGTTATATTAATGGTTTAAGTTTAGCTTATTACATTCCTCGTCAAATCTTCAGTGATTTCCCGGAGTATTGGATGGCCAAACTCGAACTCAGTAATATAGAGGAGGTCATTCAATCTATGAGTCTGCAAGAGAAAACTATTAAATGTTTTGATTGTAGCGCTACCTTTACATTCAGTGTGGAAGAGCAACAAGCGTTTTTGGAAAAAGGCTATACCAATGCCCCAAAACGCTGCCCGGCTTGCCGGGACACCCGTAAAGCGCGCCAGATCAAAACCGGGAGTTACAAAGCGGTCCAGCCCGGATTCCGGACAGAGCTGAAATTATTTCCGGCTACCTGCGCCACCTGCAACAAGAGCACACAAGTGCCCTTTGAGCCCAAGGCCGGGCGTCCCGTATTTTGCCGGGACTGCTACCAGGCATCCAAAGTCGTCCGTTAGGGTATGTTATTTCCCCAATCAGGCCGCCTGAAAAAGGCCTGTACGATCATGTTCAAAATAAAACACTAAATCAAGGAGTTTAATGGATTTTACCAATTTCAATTTGGATCCCAGCATCATGGCCGGTGTAAAAGTATTAAGGTATACCACCGCTACGCCCATTCAAGAGCAAGCCATCCCGGTCATTATGCAGGGAAAAGATATTATCGGGTTAGCCCAGACTGGCACCGGAAAAACCGCGGCCTTTGTGCTCCCGGTTTTGCAGCGTTTGCTTAGATCTCCCAGAGGGCAGGTAGGCGCTTTGATAATTTCGCCCACCCGCGAACTGGCTGAACAAACTGTGGAGACCATCAATCAATTCAGTTTTAAAACGGGATTGCGGGGAATCTCAATTTACGGCGGCGTCAGCATGTATAACCAGGTTGCCGCCTTGCGCCGCGGCGTAGAACTGGTGGTAGCTTGCCCAGGCCGATTGCTTGACCATATGCTAAAAGGCACCATCGATCTCTCCCATGTGGAAGTTCTCATCATTGATGAAGCCGACCGCATGTTTGATATGGGCTTTTTGCCTGATATCCGCAATATTGTCAGGTGTTTGACTCAGGCTCATCAGACCCTTTTGTTTTCAGCCACTATGCCGCCTGACATCCGGAGATTGGTACAGGAAGTGCTGAAGGACCCCGTCACCATCCAGATCGGTCACACCGCTCCGGCGGAAAGCGTCTCTCATTTCCTTTACCCGGTCAAACCGCATCTTAAAAATACGCTCTTAAAAGAAATCTTGAAGAATACCGAGACTGATTCTGTGCTGGTATTTACCCGCACCAAACACCGCGTGGAAAAAGTGGCTGAATATTTGCGCCGGGCCGGTTATTCGGTGGCTTCACTGCAAGGTGATATGGTGCAAAGCCGCCGTCAGGATGCTATTGAAGGCTTTAAAAATGGTGATCTGAAGATTCTGGTAGCCACTGATATCGCCGCTCGCGGCCTGGATGTTCTCAGTATTACGCACGTTATCAATTATGACATGCCGGATACCACTGACGCTTATACTCACCGCATTGGCCGCACCGGACGCATCAATAATAAAGGAGACGCCTATACCCTGGTGACCGGTGAAGATAAAGAAATGATTCGATCTCTGGAAAAGATCTTCAAAAGGCCCATCGAGACCCGTAAGATCGAAGGCTTTGATTACAACGCCTCCGAACCTGAACGCTCCGGCGGACAGTCTTCGTCAAGACAGAACCGCAGTTTCAGAAGCTCCCGCCGCGAACATGCCATTGTAATTTCAGATCGCTCTGCGGTGTATAACAACGTCAGAGAATCCGGGCCGGTTGAATCTGCCCAGGTTAGGCGTGGAATATCCAACAGGCGTCCTCCTGAAGCCAGAACAGCAAGAAATGGCTCAAATAGCGGAGCCCGCGCTAATCGCTTTTCCCGCCGCGAAAGCGTCAGGACCGTTTCCCGCGTCCGCTACGCCGCTCCTGAAGCAGTTGTCAAAGCCCAATAAACAGATTTTCAAAGTCAGGTCAGCTTGTCAAAGCTGACCTGTTTTGATACAATAATTGACGATATTCGCATCGGGCCGCTAGCTCAATTGGCAGAGCAACTGACTCTTAATCAGTAGGTTCTGGGTTCGATTCCCAGGCGGCTCACCATAATTCAGACAAAAATCAAGGCTTATGTTCTTTTTGACATAAGCCTTTTTTGGTAAATAGTCTTGTTTTGTTTATTGTTGCATGGCAATTTTCACTACCATCAGTGATTTTGTGAATAAAGTGTCTTTCATCAAAAAAGAAATTTATGATAGAAGGGGAAGTAATAATGACTGACCTCAAGTATTCAAAGAATATTATTACCGGAGTCAGACCCGATCTGCAGTTAGCCAGCTACAGAATTCAGACCAACGAAGTCGTCCCTGGAATGGAGACCCGCTTGTTACATCTGGACCAGGCTACGCTTAAGGATTCTTTTTATCTATCCTGTTTCTGGTTCTGGAAAGGTTCAGAAACAGTTTTGGTCCAGACTCATGTTCATGATTTTGACGAAGTCCTGGCCTTAATTGGGACCAATCCAGAGGACCCTCAAGATCTATGTGGGGAAGTAGAGTTTTGGATGGATGATGAGAAATATTTAATTAGAAAAAGCTGTCTGGTCTTCGTCCCCAGGGGACTGAAACATGCTCCCTTCATAGTCAGAAGAGTCGATAGACCAATTTTCCATTTTACATCCGGCGATACAAAAATATACGTCTGATCAGGCCTTATCGTTAACCTTGTTATGGAAAAGCCTGCCAGGCTTTCATCAGATTTTTCTATGTTACTCTCTTTCGCATGTATTTGATATAATACCGGGCTTGCGGTTATCAGCAAGAGCTAACGCTTTTGCGCTGCCGCGTGCAAACCCGCCATTCGCCCGAAGGTCCAGGCGCGACTGTGTGTCAGACCTGGTACCGTGGTTGGGTAATGGTGATTAAAGAAAGAGCCGGAGACATTTCCGGCGGCATAAAGCCCCGGAATAATTCTTTTCTGCATATCCAGCACCTGCATCTGATTATTGATTTTCAAACCGCTTAATATCACCAGAAAGCGGATTTTAATCTTGCAGGCATAAAATGGCGGCTTTTCAATAGTGGTTAAACGGTCAGGGTGTTTTCCAAAATCCAGGTCTTTTCCTCCACGAGCCAGTTGATTATATCTGTTGACGGTTGCTTCCAGACGATCTTTTGGCAGTTCCATTTTGAGGAAAAGCTCATCCAGAGTTTGAGCGGAAATAACAGCACCATCCGCCAAACCTTTATCGAACAGTTCATCTCTCCACAACCTTCCGACACGGGTCATATTCTTACAGCATTGACTTTGCATTTTTTCCGCTTCAGCTTTCCATTTAGTGTCCCAGATGGCCCAGACCAGGCCGCCCGGCTGCTGCATAATCTGAGCGCATTCATAGCCCCAGGGGAGATCTTCATTCATGAACCTTTCACCATTCAAGTCCACGCGCAGCCAGGGCTGGCGGGCAATATTGAAGACGCCATTATCCCAAACAGCTGACCAATCAAATAAAGCCATGCAATGAGGCGGTTCATCGATGGCCGCGCCGATCCACATTCCCATTTTTAGGCCATCGCCAGTGTTATTAGCGGGGCTGTAGGCGCAAGGGAGGTTAGCCGCGGACTGCCAGCAATACTTCCTGAGCATCTCACGGTTGTTGCCATAGTCACCGGAGCACAGAATTACCCCTTTTTTCGCATTGAACTGGGTATAGCCTCCAGATTTATTGCGGGCCATCACCCCGCATACCCTCTGCTGGCCTTCCCGTATCAGATACACCGCCGGTGTTTCAAAACGATATTCAACCCCCCGTTCACGTCCATGTCTGAGCAACATTTCAGCCAGTGTCTTTTGTCTATCCGGCATGAACATGTGAATAGTGGGATAGTTAGGAAAATACCAGGGTTTGGTGGTAGGGTCCAGCACCACCTTGATGCCGTCCTTTTCAGCCATATCCAGCAGCCAGTCCATCGCCTGGTCACAGTTATCTACCCAGGCTTTCACAACTTTTTGATCACCCCTGTATCCGCCAAATTCCATGATAGTGTAGATAATCTGGTCCCGGTCAATTTTGATACCGGCTTCTTTCTGCAGCCTGCTGGACAGTGCCGCATTATGTACACCGCGATAATTATAAGTCTCACTTTTTTCCAGAAGAATGGTCCTGGCGCCAGCTTCAGCCGCCGAAAGTGACGCGCTTAATCCGGCGATACCGCATCCCACTACCACTACATCGGTGTCAACCCTCTCCGTGATTTCATCCGGATTAACCGGGGCCGCAGGAATTTCAAAATTGGCGTCATTCATTTAAAGCGCCTCCCTTTAATCATTTACGCTGATTAATAAAGTACTATATCACAGATTTGGTAGAAAATACATTGTGCTGAAAGATTTCTGGTCTGAATCCAAGAACCAAAGACAAAAGGTGGGTATATCGGCTGCCACCGTTCCCGCCGGAAGAGTATGTCATCATCAATGCTACTATGACTGATCCAATGCTGCCGCCTGAAACTGCCAGCATTCAAAAATCAGCAGCCTCTGCTTTTACAACTGACGAGAGCTGCTTTCACCGAATCAAATGAATAACTTTGTTTTTCAGTGGCAAATAAGTAAAAAAGCCTCAGCGTGTATTGAGAAAACCTCATTTTCTTAGCCAAATGTGTACAGTATGACCCTGGGGAGGTCTTACTAAAATGACTACAAAAATACTGGCTGCCACAGATGTTTCCGAAACTTGTTATACGCGAGGTTCAATATGCATCATATCTAGCTTCCAGGCCAGGATGCAGGGTGACTCTGTTTCATGTTGTTGATTCATCGTTCAGCCCTTTATCTCTCGCCGTAAAAGGGGAAGAATCGCGCCGGACGTTTGAAGAGGATTTTCGAGAAGCAGGGCGGTCTATAATTCGTCTAGTTTAAAAACATCTGGCGGATGCCGGTATTGCCGTGAACTT
>DAOUAU010000038.1:0-11698 GCA_034433195.1 Dehalococcoidales bacterium | reverse complement strand
GATCCCTGGCACGTTTAACGATGTGCGGAATACGGCACATGCCGTCAAGTAAACTAAATTCAGAATGGACGTGAAGATGCGTGAACATGTGATAACCTCAGGAAAAATGTCTTTTAAAAAGTAATGATTAATTATAACACAGAGCATTCGTGGATCAATGCCCGAAGGATAATCAAAAGGTTCAAACCCAATAGTTTAAGCCCCATCCGTCTGGTGAATCACTAACTATGCCTGGAGCAATTACCTATCACCGGCCAACCGTAAAGCCTGGCTTGTTTCAAGAGTGCATGGTCAGGATATACAGCCACCGGATGGCCCACCAACCGGAAAACCGGATTATCATAAATGCTGTCAGCATAGGCAAAACTCTCATGATAGTCAACGTTCAGGGCGTGCTTTTGTACAAATCCCTGCAAATAGTTCGCTTTATTCTCTCCGAAACATAAAGGCGGTACGATTTTCCCGGTATAAACCTCGCCTTTTTTCTCAAGCATGGTGCCCACCGTATAGTCCACACCCAACTTCTGTCCCACTATCTCCAGGAAAGCACTGAACATTCCTGAAAGTATTAAAATATGATGCCCGCTCTGACGATGTTCCTGCATGACCTGCATGACATCCCCACGCATTTGGGGCATAATATAGTGGTCGTTCACCCATTCAAAGGCTGTTCTGGCTTCTTCAACGTTGAAATTCTTGAATAAAACAGCCAAATCGCGGCCCCATTTTGCCCGGTTTTTGTCATCCGGATATAACTTCATTTTGGCCGCCAACCAATATGGAAGGTGGCCGGCAACATAAAACAACAGTTCTGTATTTTTGATGTTTTTAGCGCGGTGATGTTTATAAATGCCCTTCCAGAGATGACCGGTAGTCAATGTCCCATCAAAATCAAAAATAGCCAGAATAATCTTTTCTGAAGGCATAGTTACCAACCTCGTCATTATTTAAAGTTGTTAGCTTCCAAATCAATGATAGCATTGAAACGTCTCTGGAACCTCTCCAGACCCGAATTTTGAGCGGCTAAAAAAGCGCTGATCAATTCTTTAGCCAGTTCCACACCAATGATACGGCCTCCCAGACACAGCACGTTCATTTTATCATGTTCTACCCCTTGATGAGCAGAATAGGTATCATGACACAGGCAGGCATATACGCCTTTGAACTTATTGGCAGCGATAGCCGCACCAACACCGCTGCCGCAAATCAAAATACCTCGCTCTGTCCGGCCGCATATAATGGCTTCCGCTACCTCTCTGGCAAAATCGGTGTAATCATCTCCAGCGTTATAAATATAGGCCCCCAGGTCCACTATCTCACACTCTTGAGTCTCTAACCAGGGCGCTAGACGGGCTTTCAATAAAAAACCGGCATGATCAGACGCTAAAGCTATTTTCTTTCTCATCCCCTGTCTCCCTTCATCAGTTTCAAAGCTGTTTCCACTATCCTCTCACCAGTTAACCCTAACTCCCGGTATATTTGTTCACCGGGCGCTGAAAGACCAAACCGGTTGACTCCCAAAGAGACTCCCTGAGTTCCGATATAATGCTCCCAACCCAGTGAAGTTCCGGCCTCAATTGAAACCCGCGTTGGCACATCAGAAGGTAGAACAGACTCCCGATATTGCAAATTCTGCGCATCAAACAGACTCCAGCAGGGCATAGAAACCACCCTGACGGCAATCCCTCTGAAAGACAATTGCATGCCTGCCGATAAAGCCAGTGGTACTTCAGAACCAGTGGCGATCAAGATAATCTGCGGCTTATCTCCCCACTCCCACAAAATATATCCGCCCCGGGACAATTCGCCAGGAATTATTCCCCTTTGGATTAATGGCAGGTTTTGCCGACTGAAAATCAACGCGGTGGGACCATCCCTGCGTTTTACAGCAAGCTTCCAGGCCTCAATCGTTTCCACGGCATCAGCCGGGCGAATTACGGCCAAATTGGGGATTGACCGCAAACCCATTAATTGTTCTATCGGTTGATGGGTTGGCCCGTCCTCACCCACACCAATTGAATCATGTGAGAATATATAAATCAGCGGCAGCTTCATCAAAGCTGCCAACCGGATGGCCGGACGCAAATAATCAGAAAAGACCAAAAAAGTAGAACAAACAGGGATAATCCCACCGTGCAAGGCTAACCCGTTGATGATGCTCCCCATGGCATGCTCACGCAAACCAAATTGTAAATTACGACCCTTAAGATTATGGGCGCTAAAACCGGCTGCGCCTTTAAAAATAACTCGAGTTGAACCTGCCAGATCCGCCGAGCCTCCTAACATGTTAGGCAAATTATTTGCCAGAACATTCAAGGCCCGGCCAGAAACATCACGGGTTGAAATGGGTTGATGGATATCTTTCAGGATGTCCTCCAAACCGTTATTCCAATCCGACGGCAAGGTCCCTTTTAGTTCTGATTCCATTTGATTGGCTTCAGAGGGATAAGCGATATGGTATTCAGCCAGTTTGAGCTTCCAACGGCTGTGCTGTTCTGCTCCGCGTTCTACTGCCAGCCGCATATGTATCAGGGCTTCCGATGGTACGCGGAACAGTTCATCGAATGGCCATTTCAAATTCTGTTTGGTGAGTTTAATTTCCTGTTCACCCAAAGGTTCTCCATGAGCTGCGTTGGTACCGGACTTATGCGGGCTGCCGTACCCGATAACTGTTTTACAGATAATCAAATTGGGGGATAGAATGTGACGATGTGCGGTCTCAATGGCAATCGAAACAGTTTCCACGTCCATCCCGTCAATAGGGCCGATGACATTCCAACCATATGCCCGAAAACGCTCAGTCACACTTTCAGTAAAACTGGTAGTCGGACCATCCTGCTGCACATCGTTGGAATCATACAAACAAATCAATTTGCCCAATTTCAGGTTGCCGGCCAAAGAGGCTGCTTCTGCTGCCACTCCTTCCTGCATGTCACCATCAGAAACCAGAGCATAAGTATAATGATTGAATAATTCAAAACCCGGTTTGTTATATCTGGCCGCCAGAAAACGCTCAGCGATAGCCATCCCAACCCCGTTGGCGAAGCCCTGTCCAAGCGGACCAGTAGTAGCCTCCACACCTGGGGTATGGCCGTATTCAGGATGACCGGGGGTGCGGCTGCCCATTTGACGAAAAGCTTGAATATCCTGCAGTGTCAGGTCATAACCGGTGAGATATAACAAAGCATATAGCAGCATCGAAGCATGCCCGGCTGAAAGCACAAACCGGTCGCGGTCCGGCCACATAGGATCAGCCGGATTATGCTTTAAAAAGCGGTCAAACAAAGTATACGCCAGTGGCGCGGCGCCCAGCGGAGTACCGGGATGACCGGATTTGGCTTTTTCCACGGCATCAATAGACAAACAACGGATGGTATTGACACACATAGTATCCAAAACCGGGTCTGTCATTCTTCCTCCTGGCAAAAAAGTGGAAGGCCCCGTTCAGCCATCAATATCCGGTGCTATTTTATTCTACTAACATAATGTTCATTTGCCGCTCATCAAAAGTGGTATTGAAGCCGGCAGTACAGATTCTTAAACTTGCCAGCCGCAGCCAGTGCCCAAAACTTTTTTCCGTGACATTATCAGGATCGATGGTAGACAGATCGGAATACCCGGCCTGATAGGCCAGCGGCATTAAAATATGTTTGGCTCCCCAGTAATCCAGGGCCACGGGATCAGTGCCGGCTAACAGCACATCAGCCCGGTGTGCGGCATCATATGGTGTCCAGGGTCCCCCGGCAGGTTTGGCGTTGACCCAGATCGCATCCACAATATTCAACACCGGCATGCGAGTTTCTGACATTTCATTACCCATTACTCCTTGCCAGACCTTATCATGTGAACGAGCTCCTATCTTGGCGGTCAGTTTATCCGTAACTACTCCCATATAACTTTTCACACAGCCGGTAACGCCATAAATAAAGTGGGTCTTTAAAGTGGGCCAATTGATCAATTTCAATTTTTGGTTATCATAGCTTCCTGCAGCAGAATCCCAAAGACCTTTTTTGAAACTGATACGGGTCCCAAATTTGGTAGTGAACTTTGGATATGAGACTAAAAATCCAGTGGCTGTTTTAGCCTGCAAATCAATAATGTAACCGTCATTAACATCATTCTCATCATATTCTTTAACCTGAACTTCAGTGATATCATCCCATTGATAGGTAGAAACCCGGTAGTCATCAAAGGAATCTACTACTTTCTGGACGGATTGCGAAACATCACGGGCATTGCTTAACACCCAATTGAAATTCCCGCCTTTTCCGGCTGAACCATATTGGGCCTGACCATTATCGGCTACTATAATCTCTCCACAGAATCCATCGGGATGAGAAATGACAGATTTGATGAAAGCTTTCAATAAATCGGTATTTGGACCTCCACGCTGATCCCATTGACTGTTAACCTTAATTAAAACCGTATCATCTTTAGCTATTAGTCCAAGAGGATTTTGGACAACTGCCTTTCTCGCGGTTTGGTAAAAATAACAATGCTTTTTAGCCATCCCCAAAATCAATTTTGAGATTCCCTGATCATTTTTGGAGGCTTCATTGAGCACAAATATGTTAGTTGCCGGGGTGATGGTGGCTAAAGAATTTTCAAACGCCAAAGGCATGTTCAACTCCAATTTTTCTTATAATATTGCGCCATGGTTTGACTCTGTCTGTTTTGACCTTTGTCTTTGCTCTTCTCACCCTATTTGGTGTGTGTTCCAAAGGCAAAACCGGCACGTGGGATATCAAGCGGATAAACCGCTCCTCTTTGAGCAATTTTTACCATCTGACGACCCAGATCATAAGAAGCCTTCAGACATTTTTCCATATTTTTAACGCCGCTTCCGCGTTCAGGATAAGCCGCCACATAATTAGCCGGAATAATCTGACGGGTAACCATATAAAAATAAAAATCTTTAACCGCATCCACCAAACCAAAACTTCCTGCTGTGACAATCACGCCACCTACTTTATTAACCAGGCTTTTTTCCGGTTTGGAAAACGCGATGGTGCGGTCGATGATAGCCTTGGCCTGGGCGGTCATGCCATAAAAATAGATGGGGGAACCAAAGATTATCCCATCCGCTGCCAGCATCGCGGGATAAAGATCCTGCATATCATCCCGGATCTGGCATTCACCCGTCTCCCGGCAGCGCCAGCAACCCTGACAGGGTTTGATATCCTTACCGGCTACCCTGAATAATCGTGTCTCAGCACCCTCAAATTGAGCGCCTTTGAAAGCTTCATCCATCAAAGATTCAGTATTGCCATTGATGTTAGGGCTACAACATATTCCTAATATTTTCATCTTCAAACAGCCTCCTGGTTTTGCGATGACCTCGGCGGACTTATTATATCATTCGCTGCCATACCTGGCAGGGCTGGTAAGTCAGGGTGGAGAAACCTGCCGGTGTTCGCTTCAATCTTTTTATTAACTTGAGCCTTAAAGGCTTTGACCACTTTTTTGTAATTAAATTCATGCTTTTTATTATGTAATGTGGACGACGGGTAGAGAGTGGGCCTTTGGGGAGGTTTGAAAGAACTTAACAAGAGTCTGAGCAGATCATTGGTGATACGGGTAGTACTCTCCTCTGCCTTCGCGATCATTCCATCCTTGAGTAGCTCATCCGTATAGTGTTCCAGGAATTGCATCACGCTCAAAAATCGCATCTGGTAATCCGAACCTCTGATCTTGCCGTATTGTTTAAGAAAATGATTTACTATTTCCATATAAGCGTCCTGAGGTCCAGGTTCTGCTTTGGTGTTTTCCAGAGTTTCCAAATCACGATATTTAAGGATTAATGGAATGACCGCTTCAAAATCGGCATGAAACAATTCAATCGAATAATCTGACAACTCAGGCTCCTTGCGGTATAAAAAGTAAAAACTGGTTTATCGTGTGTTGACCCGGCAACTCTATTCTTTCCCCAATAAATGCTTTCGCATTGATTTAAAAATATAATCTATTTTTTCATTCGAAGTATTTGAGTCAATATGAATTTGAATATTCATTGGCAAACCGGAATCGACTTTTACCGTTGATACTGAATCTTCAACCATATTTTCCACAGGACGCAGCGGCTCAACGTAATCATATTCATCTAAAATGTCTTGAAAATCAGCCAATTCGCATATTGCCCGGAAGGTTTCAAGACAATACTCCATCTCACGAGGTGTAGCTTCTACATGGGTTTCAAAGTAATCCAGAATCATTTTATCATCACCCAGGTAGGGGCACATCATTTCTTTGAAAAGACCTGCGTAGGCCGTTTTTATAGCGGTCGCCAGTATGCTGGCGCGTTTATCTGAAGAGACGTAGGCAGCCCATACCGATGTAGCCCGCTCAGCATCATCCACAAATCCCAGTTTTTTCAAAATATCCAGCAATTGAGCAGATGAGGAGGCTGAATAACCCATTTTCTTAAGGAAAACAATGCTTACTTCAGCTGCTGGCAGGCCCATTCCAGGAAGCTGTTGTAACAGCTTGATAATATCTTCCGCTTTTTTGGTAAACGGAATCTCTATCGGCATGATAACCTCCTATTCGAATAACTCTGTGTAAAATCTATATCCCGAAAAATAACCATCAAATTCAAAAATCATCTGCCTCGGCCTGGCATCATCAAAGCAACTGTCCTTCAAGCCCCTCGCCCATTAAACCGAGCAATCTGACTTTCATCAGGCGATTTGCCAAATTCTGTGTATTCTTAATATACACCCGGATATATGTATCGGTATAGCCGGACCAACTCTCCCCCGAAAGTTGTTCAAAAAGAACTTCCTGTTCTGTGCCTGAAAAGCGACCATTATATTTCTCAAGACTCGTCTGGCCCAATTCTATCATCTGGATGCTGCGCAGTTTCTTCACCAAGGGAGGTATTTGTTTTGGCATTCCCGCCGCAGCCGTGCCACTGCGGGCAGAATAACTAAAGACATGAGTGCGCGCGAACTTCATGCGCCGGCAGAAATCATAACTTTCCTGAAACTCATCATCGTTTTCGCCCGGAAAACCTACTATAACATCAGTGGTGATGGAAACATCAGGAATCAGCACTCTCAAATAGGTCATTTTTTCAGCAAATTGTTCGCAACTATATGCGCGGTTCATTCTTCTTAACACCGCTTCACTTCCGCTCTGCAGGGACAGGTGAAAATGCCGGCATAAACGCGGATTTTGCCATAAAGAGACAAGTTCGGGAGTAATCTCATCAGGCTGCAGGGAGGAAAGCCTCAGACGTCGGACCGGGGTCTCTTCCAGGATTTGCCGCAATAATCCCGCCAGGCCGGTTCGATCATGATGATAGCGGCCAATTTCAGTCCCTGTTAACACCACTTCCTGATACCCTTCTGCAACACGCTGCCGAATTGCCTGAATCACCTCTTGAGGGGATACACTATTCTCACGGCCGCGGACCAGCGGTACGATGCAATAAGAACAGTATTGGTTGCAACCATCCTGGACTTTAATAAACGAACGCGTCCTGTTTGACAGATGTTTTTCTGCGGTGTTTTGAACGCGGCTGATCCAACCTTTTTGAAGTAATACCAGAGATAGATCTTTTTTGGCGTCATTGTTCACGATCAGATCAAGGCCTTCGATGTCTCTGAGCCTCAGGCCTTGTTCCGTGACATAACAACCCATGGCGATGATTTTGGCTTGCGGATTAGTTCTGTGCGCCTGCCGTATAAGGTGACGGCTTTTCCTATCAGCGATGCTGGTTACGGTGCAGGTATTGATAATGTAAATATCAGCAGACTCTTCAAATTTCACTATCTGGCATCCGGTATCTATCAGTTGTCGCGCTGCAGTCTCACTTTCTGCCTGATTGAGTTTACAGCCCAATGTTTCGATGGCAACTTTAATCATTCCGTTTCCAAGTGCCTCTGAATTCGTTTATTTATAAATTATCGCCTACTGGCATTATAGAGGTCATTATAAAAAACGGTCAAATTAACACGGCTGACATCAAACGCCGGTAGTTTAACATTACGAATACGGTTGATCACATTATAAAGCGGGCGAAAGACTGAGTGCTTCGCCCGCTGCGTGCAGGAACAGCCGATTTGATACCTATTTTTTAGTTGCCGCTTCCAGGCAACTGACGAGGTAGTTGATTATCATTGTTGTTATTCAGAGTAATCTGAGACGGCTTTTCACCCAGGATAGCGGTGACAGTCAGAACATTCCCGTCACGTATTATGTTCAAGCTAAGACTGTTGCCGGCAGTTTTAGTCTTGATGTATGTTTGTAACGCTTCAAAAGTATCGGTGGGTTGTCCATCAACACTGGTAATGACATCACCGGCGGCAGCCATCGTCCCGTTTCTGTTGTACCTGCTACTCTTCAAACCGGCCGTTTCAGCCGGACTACCGGCAACCACCCCCACTACCAATACTCCCTTCTCAACCGTTAATTTTAACTGGGCAGCTAGATCCGTTGTAATTGTCCGGCCGGCAATACCCAGCCAGGGCGCAACAATATTAGCGCCGGATTTAAGCTGGGAGAGCAGACCTTTGACTACATCGGCAGGTATGGCAAATCCGATTCCGCTGGCAGTATCGCCGTATTTACCGGTTTCTATGGCAGTATTAACTCCAATTACCGCCCCGTTGGCGTCCAGCAGCGGACCTCCCGAGTTGCCGGGATTCAAAGCTGCGTCTGTTTGAATCATATTACTCATTCCGCCGATACTGCGATTCAGCCCGCTGATAACGCCCACTGTAACCGTTCCCTCCAGCCCGTAAGGATTACCGATAGCGATGGCCATCTGACCTACTTTTAGAACTGAAGAATCACCAAAGTTCAAAGGAGTGATACCGGACACTGAGTCAGAATCTACTTTAACAATTGCCAGGTCTCTGACGGCATCGGTACCCATCACCTTACCGGCAACTTTTGTGCCATTGCTCAGTTTGACCATAACCGAAGACGCGCCGTCCACAACATGATTATTGGTGACAATATTCCCTTGATCATCAATCAGGAACCCTGAACCCAGTCCTTGCATGGTTGATTTTCCAAAAATACTCATGGCTGTTTGAGTGACGTCAATTTCAACCACAGCCGGGTTGGTTTTAGTATAAACCGAGGTGACAGTACTTTCGTTATACAATATCGGATCAGCGGCCACTTTCCCGGCGCCCAGCCAACCAGTTCCGGCGGTAAAAGAAACCGCCGCCACAACTAAAACTACCAAGCAAATGAATATTTTACTATTTATACTTTTCAACATATTTATCCATCCTTTCAAGCTATTTTGTCACCCGAACTTTTTTGGTCCATTATTACTTTTCTTACCATTCACTCTCTCCCTCCCACTGCCAGGCATTATTCAACTGATAAATATATCGTACATATTCTTTGTTAAGAAGTTATTAAGTGATTTTCTGGAACAGCAACAATACATGCCAGGTGATCATCGGTAGTCGTATCAGCGGATTGAATGCCAAACGTTTTTTAGCTATAATAACCATGCCACGTTGTAATAAATTCTTTAATGGTGGGTATAGCCCAGCGGTCCAAGGCGTCAGGTTGTGGCCCTGAAGATCGAGGGTTCAAATCCCTCTACCCACCCCAATCGCACGTAGCAAAAGCAAAAAGGCAGAGCAAAATTGCTCTGCCTTTTTTATACCTGAACAGTCAGCTATCGTCTTGAAGTTTTCGGCTTTGCAGGATTTTTAATTAAAACAATGTCTCCCAGATAGATATCTTTATACGTAACGGCTTCTAGATGTTTACTTTTATACCCGGGGGCGGTAATTATCAGCTGAAAATTCTTATCCGATTCCAGACCTTCAAATTCGAAATCGCCAAAATTATTGGTCTTGATGTTTTGTTTTAGACCTTCTCCGGTCAATGAAACTGTCACCTGCGCGGCGCATTCGTCGGTATCTCCAAACACCACTGAACCGGCCACAAACTTGCCGGGCAAGCCGATATATCGCACTTTTTCACGCAAAGCATATTGCGGATGCAGCGGAACTGGTTGGCTGGAAGCGATCAGTTTGGAGACATCACTTTGGCTATCATCCAAATCCCCGAAGATGATGGCTCCGGTGGGACAAGCTTCCACGCATCTTGGTTCTTGATAACCGCCATCTAGCAAGTGAGCGCACATGGTGCATTTTTGAGGCAATTGCTTCTCTTCATTCCAATAAATTACATGGTAAGGACACCCGCCGACCAGTTCCGAATGCCCTTTAGCTTTTTGAGGATCAATGATCACAATCCCGTCGGCCCGTTTATAAATCTCGCCTCCAACCGCCATCTTAAGGCAAGCCGGTTGATCACAGTGCATACACGGTATCGCGGTGTAAGCCATTTTAACTTTAGGGAATTGCCCCCGTTCTTGCTCTTTTATCCGCATCCAGAATTGCCCGGTCATAGGCTGTGATGCGGAGTAAGGTAAAAAGTCATTGCCGCAATATTCATCCTTACAAGCTAAAAAGCAATTGTAACAGCCATTACACCGGGTCACATCAATCACCATTCCGTACCTTGCCAAAAGCCCATCCTCCCAAAACTAATGCCAGAAATAAATACCCGTCAGACTTGAAATTCCACCTAACAGCTACCGCCAGAAATTTTAATAATTTCTGAACATATACATTTAATCATATGATGCTCATAACAATAATGTAAAAACAATAAACCTTCGTCACAGACCTATAAAAAAGGAGTGATTGATCACTCCTTTTTTACCAACCATTGAATAAACTTAATTAGCTTGTCTGCCACTGGTACCGGCAGCTTTAGAAGCGTTAGAAGCAGCATCTTTTTTATTGGGACGCAATGAACGGGTAGTCTTACCGGCCTGCCACATTTCCGAATTGCCCATTCTATTCAATTCTCTGCTCAGTTGTTCTTTATAATTCTTTTTTCCGCAGGAGGTAATAACCCGGTGAGTCTCTTCACCTGAGGCCACACGGGCATACAGTTCTTTAAAAACCGGCATGACAGCTTTCTTGAATTTGGGTTTCCAGTCCAGAGCGCCGCGCTGGGCAGTGGCGGAGCAATTGGCGTACATCCAGTCCATACCATTCTCAGCTACCAGGCGTATTAAGCTTTCAGTCAGCTCTTCAACCGTCTCATTGAAAGCTTCGCTGGGGCTGTGGCCATGTTTGCGTAAAGTATCATATTGAGCCTCCATGATACCGGCCAAAGCGCCCATCAAAACACCTCTTTCGCCCACCAGATCGCTGTATACTTCGTTTTCAAAAGTAGTAGGAAACAGATAGCCGGCGCCGATGCCGATGCCCAGTGCCATGCAGCGGTCTTTGGCTTTCCCGGTATAATCCTGAAAAACGGCAAAGCTGGCATTAATGCCTTCACCAGATAAAAAATTGCGGCGCAGTGAAGTTCCTGAACCCTTAGGGGCCATTAAAATTACGTCAACATCATCAGGCGGTATGATTTTGGTCTGCTCTTTGTACACAATGGAAAAACCATGTGAAAAATAGAGGGCGTCACCCTTCTTCAAATTCTTTTTAACCGCCGGCCAGATTTTGGGCTGAGCGGCATCCGAAACCAGCATTTCGATGACAGTCCCGCGTTTGACGGCTTCTTCAATCTCGAAGAGTGTAACTCCAGGTTTCCAACCGTCTTTAACCGCCCTGTCCCAATCCGGCATAAACTCTTTGGATTGACCAATGATAACGTTAAAACCATTGTCTCTCAGATTCAAGGACTGCCCGGGACC
>DAOUAU010000037.1:0-13088 GCA_034433195.1 Dehalococcoidales bacterium | reverse complement strand
ATGGTGGGTGGTAATGGGCTCGAACCAATGACCTCTGCGATGTCAACGCAGTGCTCTAACCAACTGAGCTAACCACCCGGTGACCTTTGTAATTTTACTAGAAGACCACATTGCAGTCAAGGCGCATTTGGGTTGGGGGTGTAATTTGGGTCCCGTAATCTGGATTACGTCTATACCGGTGTTGGTGAACGTTTTCAATCAATATTTCCCATCATATTTATAAGAGTACGTCAGAAAAAAGCGAGGATATGAAACCCGCTCTTTTGTGTGCTCGGTCTAAACACATACCTTGAAGAAGAAGGGTTCTCAGCCTTGGTCCGGTACTACATTGTTTGGAATGCCGATGCTCATGTGCCGTTGTACCCCTCAAGATACCTGCGGTGGTGTGGTAGGACGCTGAGCGAAATAACCACCCAGTTCCTGCCCGATTCCAAATTCCAGTTTTTACTCGACGAGAAAAGGTTTTAATCCTGGACTGATCAGGCTATGGATGACTGCTTCGTTCAATTCCATTCCCAGGCCGGGGCCTTCCGGAGCGTACAGGAATCCACCTTCGTACCGGGGCAGTTCTCTGGCCAGGTCGTTGTTGATTTTTACGCTGACGGTATCGGTCAGGTCATACAGGTGCAGAGGGCCGATGTTCTCCTGCTGCAGATATTTCATCCATTCATTGGCTATCAAGAAGTGGGCCTGAGCCGCCGCTTCAAAACCGGAACCTACCATACAGCCGCACATCACCGTCAGATTGGCTGCTCTGGCGATGGTGACCCAGCGCTGGGCTTTCAACAGACCGCCAGCTTTGGCTACTTTGATGAAGAAGCCGTCTGCCGCGTCTTTCTGGACAATTTCCATCAGTTGCTTCAGTTCGGTAGCGGACTCATCCGCAAAGACAGGAATATTAACTTTGCGGCGGAGCCGCGCCATGCCATCCACATCCCACCACGGAAGTGGCTGTTCCGCCAGGGTAACATTAAATTTTTCCATCGCCCTTAAGTTTCTCAAAGCCTGGAAATAGTTCCACCCACCGTTAGCATCAATCATGATATCAGCTCTATCTCCCACCGCTTCATGGATCAGCCTCACGTTCTCAATATCTTCTTCATCCGGATGAAACCCTACTTTGATCTTAACAACTCCAAATTTGGCATCGGCCAAACGTCTGGCTTCAGCCACCGTTTCTTCAGGTGTTCCAGTAGACATAACATAGCCGAGCGGAATTTTATCAATAGTTTTACCGCCCAGCAGTTTGTAAACCGGAACGCCCAGTTTTTTGCCCATGATATCATGTAAGGCATAATCCACTACGGCCTTGGATTGATTGTTATTTTTGGCGATTTTGTCCAATTTAGCCATAATTTTTTCAATATTGAAAGGGTCTTCACCCAATAAGGCTTTAGGAGCATAATAATTCTTGATCAAAGCCATGATGGATTCCTGAGTTTCACCGCTGTACCATTCTGAAGTGCCGCCTGAATCAGCTATACCGGTGATGCCTTCATCGGTATGAATTTTTAAAAGGACGCAGATTGAACCCGTCAGAGCGCCGCCTGACATCAGGACAGGCTTTTTCAGTTTTAAGGTCACTGGAATACACTCAACTTTGGTAATCTTCACGGTTTTCCTCCTCGATCTCTGAAAAGTTGTTCGTAATATGACTATATAATAATTCCGGTGGTATAATTATGCAACCATCAAGCCATAATTATGAGCGCTGCCGTCCGGAAAACTGATAGAGTTCAAAATAAACGAACGCGAAATTGTTTCATAACATTTTTTCCGGATAGAAAACAAGGGAATGTCAGAGCTGTTAGATTCTGGTATTTAACATTCCAAACCTGCTGTTATATAATTAGGTGATCAATTCACATCACATCAATAGAGGGGTGAAAAGGGTGACTCTACAAAACACAAAACAATATACCACTGAAGATATGCGGGACATTGCCAGAAAAATCCGGCGTGACGTGGTTTCTATGATTGGCGAGGCCGGCAGCGGACATCCCGGCGGCTCGTTATCCGCGGTGGAAATAATGACTGCTTTGTACTTTAAAGTGATGCGGCATGATCCGGCCAATCCGGCCTGGCCGGAGCGGGACAGGTTTATTTTAAGCAAAGGGCATGCCGCGCCGGTTCTTTATGCCACTTTATGCGCCAGCGGTTATCTGGCGGAATCTGAACTCTGCACTCTGCGAAAAATTGACAGCCGCCTGCAAGGTCATCCTGAATGTCATGTTACTCCCGGTGTGGAGATGTCCGCAGGAGCTTTGGGACAAGGACTATCTTTTGGAATCGGTGTGGCGTTAACGGCCCGTTTGGACAACAAGGATTATTACACTTATGTTTTGATGGGTGATGGGGAACTGAATGAAGGACAAATCTGGGAAGCGGCCATGGCGGCGCCGCATTTCAAACTGGACCACCTGATAGCCATCGTGGATAATAACCGTCTTCAGATCGATGGCTGGACCAGAGATGTCATGAATATGGAGCCGCTCAAGGAAAAATGGTTAAGTTTTGGGTGGAAAGTGTTTGAAACTGATGGCCATGATACCCCTGCTTTATTAGCGGCTATGGAAAAAGCACGTCTATCCAAAGGCCAACCATCGGTTATCATTGCTCACACTGTTAAAGGTAAAGGGGTCAGTTTCATGGAAAATAATGCTGATTTCCACGGCAAAGCCCCCTCCGCGGGTGAATTAAAAATAGCTTTGAAAGAATTGGAGTAATAAATTGGTGCAGGAAATATCAACCCGGGATGCATATGGTTTGAAACTTTTAGAATTGGGCAAAAGCAACCCCAATATCGTAGTCCTGGATGCTGATTTGAAGAAATCCACCATGACGCATTATTTTGCCAAAGAGTTTCCTGACCGCTTCTTTGATTGCGGTATTGCTGAAGCTAATATGGTTACCATCGCGGCCGGTCTGGCCAG
Organism: Dehalococcoidales bacterium; assembly: GCA_034433195.1. Lineage (GTDB taxonomy): Bacteria > Chloroflexota > Dehalococcoidia > Dehalococcoidales > UBA3254 > DATIKD01. Next base: position 10,155 of record DAOUAU010000037.1, on the reverse strand, counting down.
TTCAGGGAAAATACCCTTTGCCAGCACCTTTGCTGTATTCTTGCCCGGACGCTGCTTTGATCAGGTCCGCATGGCCATCTCTCAGCCGGGCCTGAATGTTAAACTGGTTACTACGCATGCGGGTATCAGCGTCGGAGAAGATGGTATTTCCCATCAATCGATCGAGGACCTCTCGCTAATCTGTGCTTTGCCGGCTTTTTCTGTGATTGTTCCGGCGGACGCAGCAGAAACAGCTCAAGCGATTGAATATGCCGCCGCTGCTGATGGTCCTTTTTATATCAGACTGGGACGTCCCAAAGTGCCTGTTATCATGCCGGCTGATTATCAATTCAAACTGGGAAAATCCGCGATCATGCGCGCCGGGAATGATGTCACTATCATCGCAATTGGAATCATGGTCAAGGCCGCTCTGGAGGCTGCCGAGGTATTAAAGACGCTTGATATCGAATGTTCGGTCATTAATATGTCAACTCTCAAACCGGCGGATGAGGAAACCGTTATCGAAGCCGCCCGTGCCACCGGAGCGATCGTGACTGCAGAAGAGCATCTGGAACACGGCGGACTGGGCAGCATTGTGTCTCAAATTGTGGTTCGCAATCATCCGGTGCCGGTAGAATTTGTGGCGCTGAAGGATTATGCTCAATCCGGAAAACCGGAGCTGCTGCTGGCCCGTTACGGTTTGGATTCACACGGCATTCAAAATGCTGTCCATAAGGTACTGAAAAGAAAAGGAAAATAAATAATTCGGATGAAATCAGATGAATATGAATCCATTTAGAGATCGAACCCTGCCGTTAACCGATAAATGGCTGGATAATCTTAAAAAAGAATTGGAAGAGTCCTATTTAAAGTATACCGAACCATGGCAACAAGCCGGTTTTATGGAGGATGAAAAGGCCTGGATTGAATGCCGCAAACCTATTGCCCGATGCGTTGAAAAATCAGGCACATTTCTGGACATCGGATGTTCTAATGGCTATCTTCTGGAGTGTTTGGTAAAATGGGCCGCTGAGAGTGGTATAACACTGGTGCCTTACGGTATTGACCTTTCGGCCAAATTGATCGCTGCAGCTAAAACGCGTTTATCCGCATTTTCCAATAATCTGGTAGTTGGCAGTGCCACCAAATGGGTCAGTCCGATCAAGTATGATTATGTCCGCACTGAGTTGAGTTATGTGCTGGATGAATCTCAAGAACAGTATTTGCAAAAAGTATTCAGCGCTTTTACCGCTCCGGAAGGAAAAGTGATTATTACTGAATACCGAACCAAAAAGCAGGATACCAAAGAGCCATGGTCTACTGATAAAGTTGTTAACTGGGATTTTGACATAGTTAAAAGAGCCTCAACCGTAATAGATAAAAAGGAATTATTGAGGGTTATAGTATTGGTGCGTAAATCAACCCCCGTCAGGCCCGGTCCCGGGTCTTAGAAGTGAAGGGCGGTACTTTCACATGAATAAGGAAGAACGCGTTATCCTGGTTGATGAGCAGGGAGTTCCCTTAGCAGAAGGTGGTCAGATTGTCAGCATATCAAAGCTGGAAGCACATCAAAGGGGTATCAGGCATTTAGCTGTCTCTGTCTTTATCTTTAGTTCACAGGGCCATTTGTTGCTTCAACAGCGCGCTTTGACTAAATACCATTCCCCGGGAATGTGGAGTAATAGCTGCTGCACTCATCCCCGCATGGGAGAAAGCCCGCTTCAGGCGGCTGAGCGCAGGCTGGCTCAGGAAATGGGCATCAGTCCCGCAATCACGCAGGCCTACACTTGTTCATACTGTGTCGCAGTGGGAGACGGGTTGATAGAAAATGAGTTTGATCATGTTTTTATCGGCTATTCCGATCTAGAACCGAATATCAATCCTGAAGAGGCAGCCGGCTGGCGCTGGATATCCGTACCTGAGTTGGAAGCCGAAATGCGGAAGAATAAATCCGGTTATGCTGTCTGGTTTCAGATATTGTGGCCGGAAACTAAAAAGTATATCAAACCAGGATAGTCCGGTTAATATGAAAATCCCCGTTCATTTATACTCCAATTTGCAGCGATATAGCGGCAACCGAAATGTGGTTGACACCGAAGGTTCGTCCGTCGGTGACTGCCTGGCGCATCTGATTCAAAAGTATCCTGAAATCGGACCGGTTATTTTGGATCAGTCCGGGAAAATATTTCCTCAGGTTTATGTCTCAATCAATCTGGAGAGCGCCAAATCAGAAAAGATGGAACGTCTTTTGAATGACGGAGACCGTATCTACATTATTCTGATTGTGGCAGGCGGCTAATCCTTCAGGCGGCACCGTGTTTAGTCTTAAAATACTCAGTGCAGCATAGCTAATCTGGATGGTGAGAATCGTGGTTGCATCCTGTAGAAGAAGACGCTATACTGGGTTCAATAAAAAGTGCGCAAAGGAGGCAGCTTTATGAATGGTTACATGGGTAAAATCCTGAGAATTAATCTTACACAGCAGACCAGTTCCACTGAAGAATTGCCGGAAGAACTAATTAAGAAATATATGGGTGGTGTGGGTTTTGCGTTTTATTATTTATATAAAGAATTCAAACCGGGTGCTGCTCCCCTGGATAAAGATAACCTCATGGTGCTGGCGGTCGGTCCGCTGAATGCCACCGGTGCGCCCTGTGCTAACCGCATGGTAGTGGCTTCCAAGTCTCCCCTCACTAATACTGTTGCGGCGGCATATAGCGGCGGCTATTTCCCGGATGAATTGAAGCGGGCCGGTTACGATATGGTAATCATTGAAGGCAAGGCCGCCAAGCTCAGCTATGTTTCCATCAAAGATGGCGAGGTGCGCTTCCGCAATGCTGAAAAATTTAGCGGCCTGAATACTTCTGACACTCAATTATTTATCAAGGACGAGTTAAGGGACCAGAACTACCGGGTGATGTGTATCGGTCCTGCCGGTGAGAGAATGCTTCCCATCGCCTGTATCATTAATGAAAGGCGGGCAGCCGGACGCAAGGGACTGGGCGCGGTTATGGGTTCCAAGAACCTTAAGGCCATCGCTGTACGGGGATCCGGAAAACCGGCTATCGCCAATTCCACCAAATTCAATGAAGCCCGCAGCCTGCTGGTAAAATCCATGAAAGCCAGCCCCATGCTGTATCCCACCTTCGCCAAAACCGGCACTCCCTGTGTGGTGGATGTTTTGACCGGTCTGGGAGTCTTCCCCATTAAGAACTGGACGGCTACCGGTGAAATTGATATGGTTCCCAGCCTGGGTGTGGCCGCTCAGGACAAAGCTATTACTGATAAAGTGGCTTGCGATGCCTGTCCGGTGGCCTGTTCACAGGTAAAAAAAGTGACCAGCGGACCTTACGCCGGATACGTCAGTGAAGGCCCTGAATTTGAAACTATTTATTCTTTGGGCAGCAACCTGGGAATTGACTATCTGCCGGCGGTTATTGCGGGTGACAGATTGTGCGATGAATACGGCATGGATACTATCTCAGCCGGTGTAGCCATCGGCATGGCAATGGAACTTTATGAAAACGGAATTTTAACCAAAAAAGATACCGGTGGTCTGGAACTAAAATTTGGCAACCATAAAGCTATAATTGAATTACTGCGCATGATGGCTTTCCAGGAAGGACTGGGTGCTATCCTGGCCAAAGGCGTTAAAGCGGCGGCTGAAGAAATAGGAGGCGGCGCGGAAAAACTGGCCATTCATGTTAAGGGGCTGGAACTGCCGGCTTATGACGTTCGGGGAGCCAAGGCCCATGGTCTGAATTTTGCTACCGCGTACAACGGAGCTGACCACTGCCGCGGTTATGCTTTTCAGGAGATATTTGGTATTCCCATTCCTGAAGCGGTGGACCGCTTTGCCGCCACAGGCAAAGGTAAATTAACCAAATGGAATCAGGATACTCGCTGCGCCACTACTGATTGTCCGACGCTCTGCGGTTTTATCATGGATATGGCCATTCCGGGTGACGCACCGGATCATATTGCCAGGCTTTTAACGGCGGTGACCGGCATCAACTGGACTGCTGAAGAGGTGGTCAAAGTGGGAGAAAGAGTAAATAACATCGCCAGATTGTTCAATATTCGTGAGGGCTTCACTCGCGCTGATGATACTTTCCCGGTCCGCTTGATGACAGAGTCGATTAAAGCCGGAGCCTCTAAAGGCGCGATGATCACCCCGGATGATCTTAAACTGATGCTGGATGAGTATTATGCCGCCAGAGGTTGGAATAAAAAAGGTGTGCCATCCAAAGCCAAGCTGGATGAATTGGGGATAAAGGCTTAAAAGCAGTAGTTGAAAACCCGAAAAGCCTGGTGGCAAAACCAGGCTTTTCTTTTTTTAAGCAGATATGCTGTAATAGCCGCTTGCCTGCTTGACATAACACGTTTATATTTGCACATCAAGACTGAATGCAAGTATAATGACTACGAATAATGTTTTGGAGGGACATGTGGAAATCAATGTGTCCCAACAGATGAAAGCATCCATCGGAACTGAAAGAGAATATGATCTGGATGATTTCATTGATATTCTGGGTTTGGGTGTAGGTACCCGGGTTCAAGGCAGGGTGAAACTAATTCGCACTAACCGGGGTATTCTGGCTAAAGGGAAGGTCAAGACCAGGGTTCCTGTGGAATGCAGCCGTTGTCTGAAAGTTTTTGATCAGCCCTTATCGATAGAAATAGAAGAAGAATACTTTCCGATTATCGATGTCAATAACGGCGGCACCGTGGAAATACCGGATGATTCCAGCAGTTCTTTAATTGATGATCATCATATTATTGATTTAAGGGAAGTAATCCGTCAAAATGCATTACTGGCGATACCTATGAAGCCTTTATGTCAGGACGCGTGTGCGGGGTTATGCAGTGTCTGCGGCAAAGACTTAAACAGCAAACCGTGTAAATGTCATCAACCAGAAATTGATCCCCGCTGGGATAAATTGATAAATTTAAAAACAGTGGTTAAAGAATCAAAAAAACATAAAAAGGAAACGAAGTAAAAATGCCTCCTCTAACGAAACGTAAATATGCCAAATCTCGTCAACGAGAAAGACGCGGCCATCAAGCAGTCCAGGCAGCCAATTCATTCTCTTGTCCGCAGTGTCATAAAGAGAAGCTTTCTCATCATGCCTGTCCCACCTGCGGCTTTTATGGCGGAAAAGAAGTCATCAAAATTAAAACCGGGAAAAAGAAAACAACCTAGTCTGAACGCCGGTTAACCGCTACATTTAGCTGATGCCAATATGGCTGAATTAAATTTCAGGCGTCAGAGGCTTTTTAAACTATTTGCGGTGGGTGACCGGCATCCCTTTGCTCTGGCTGAAATCCAAATTACTGGATTAAAAATCTGCGGTGCTTGATTTACAGGGGGTATTATGCCCGAAGTAAATAATTATGCTTTTGTTTTTCCCGGACAGGGTTCTCAAAAAGTGGGCATGGGCAAGGATCTCTATGATACTTATCCGGCTGCCCGCCAGGTTTTCGATAAAGCCGATAAAGTGCTGGGGATGGCATTAACCGGGTTATGTTTTGAAGGGCCTGAAGATGAGCTGCGCCAGACGCAAAATGCCCAACCGGCCCTTTTAACCATGAGTTTGGCCTGTTATGAAGCGGCCAAAAGCCAAATTCAATCCAAACGCCTGATCAGACCGGTTTTTGTGGCCGGACATAGTTTGGGAGAATATACCGCATTAGCCATGGCCGGTGTAATTGACTATCCAGCGGCTTATTTTTTGGCCAGGGAACGCGGCCGTTTAATGTATGAAGCCGGACAGCGCGCTCCTGGAGCCATGGCGGCCATACTGGGATTAGATGAAACAACCGTCAATATAGTCTGTCAAGAGAGCGGCGTGTGGCTGGCTAATATCAATTGTCCCGGTCAGCTGGTGATTAGCGGAGCAAAATCAAATATTGAAAAAGCTATGCTGATGGCTAAAGAAAAAGGTGCTGCCCGTGCTTTGCCCTTAGCGGTCAGCGGAGCTTTCCATTCACCTTTGATGCAGTCAGCGGCTGATGGTTTACATAAAGTGCTGGCTGATTTCAATTTAAAAGATCCCAGTGTCCCTATCATCGCTAATACTACCGGTGAAGTGCTTACTTCGGCTAAATCCATCAAAGATGAATTGATGTATCAGTTAAGCCATACCGTTCAGTGGCAGAAATCGGTGGAGTTTATGATTAGACAGGGTGCAGGATCTTTTATCGAAATCGGTTCCGGCACTGTTCTCAGTGGTCTGATTAAAAGAATTGATAAAACAGCCAAAACTCTAAATATCAGCAATAATGTGGAACTTAATAACCTGGCTCTTGAATGATGACTGTCTCTGACGTACCCATCGTCACTATAACAGGAGTTTACCATGGATCTAACTGGAAAAATTGCTTTGGTGACCGGCAGCGGGCGGGGTATCGGAAAAGCTATCGCCAACCGGCTGGCTGCCGCCGGAGCAACGGTGATTATCAATGATATTTTAGATTCCGCTGAATCTGCTTCAGCAGAAATGCGTAATCAGGGTTTAAAAAGCCTTTTCATCAAAGCCAATATCAGTTCCAGCATGGAAGTCAATCAGATGATGGAACAGATTATTCGTGATTTTGGCCGCATTGACATTCTGGTCAATAACGCCGGCATTACCCGTGATGCCTTGACCTTGCGGATGTCGGATGAAGATTGGGATGCCGTGATTAATGTCAATTTGAAAAGTGTCTTTGTGTGTACCCGCGCCGCCTTGAAATATATGATGAAACAGCGTTACGGCAGAATTATCAACATCAGCAGTGTAACCGGAATCATGGGTAATCCCGGCCAGATTAATTATGCTGCCGCTAAGGCCGGAATCATTGGTATGACCCGCACCGTTTCCAAGGAAATGGCTTCCAGGGGAATTACTGTGAACGCCATTTGTCCCGGATTTATTGAAACTGATATGACCCAGAGATTGTCTGAGGCTGTCAAAGAGGAAGCCAAAAAGCGCATTCCGGCCGGAGTTTTTGGAACTCCGCAAGATGTAGCCGAGGCAGCGGCATTTTTAGCCTCTGATGCATCTAAATATATCACCGGCCAATATCTGGCGGTAGATGGCGGCATGATAGCCGGATGGTAATATTAATTACCAAAGCTTTAACAATTGCCGTATCTCAAATAAAAAGTGACCATTAAATCCCACAGTGTTATAATAAGAAATTAGCGTTGAAAACAGCTTGTAGGTTTTTAACAAAAGTTTAAGATTTTATTCGAATTTCGCGTTTAGAATTTCGGATTTGCAGTTTAAAAGGCATATAAAAGATATGAAAGGCGCCAGACACAAAGCCCGGGAAATTGCTCTTCAGGTTTTATACGAACTTGATTTGGTGAAACATAAACCTGTAGACTCCTTGAATAATATTCATTCACGTATTGAGCTATCAGAAGATGTCTTAGGATTTTCCCGGGAACTGATAGACGGCGTGGTGATTCATTGTGAGCAGCTTGACCAGAATATCCGTGATTTTGCTCCGGCCTGGCCGCTAGATCAAATTTCCATAATTGATAGAAATATCTTGCGCTTAGCAATTTATGAAATATTACATGATAGTACAATCCCTGTGAAGGTTGCCATTAATGAAGCGGTTGAATTGGCCAAGACCTATGGCAGTGACAATTCATCACGTTTTATTAATGGGGTATTAGGTTCGGTAAGTAATCTGGCAGTCAACAAAAAGTCGTAACGGAGGTATTGTTTTTTATGTCATCTATTGAAACTTATGATAAGCTGAAGAAGATCGTGGTTGACCAGTTAGGCGTGCAGGAAGCTCAAGTTGTTCCCGCCGCTAAATTTACTGAGGATTTGGGTGCAGATTCACTGGATTTGGTTGAACTGATAATGTCCATTGAAGAAGGGTTCTCCACTCCGACAAAGAAAGTTGAAATTCCCGATAGTGATGCCGAAAAAATATTAACCGTACAGGATGCTATTGATTATCTGAAAAAGATTGGTATTGTTGATGCCTGATAATGAAATATAAGGGCGTCTTTTTTGATTGGTTCAATACTCTGACCGGTTATGAGACTTCTCGAGAGTTACTCTATCAGAGAGCTTTCGATCAACGCGGTATTGAATTAAACACCGGCACTATATTCAAAGGTATTCAGAGGGGCGACCGTTACTATTTCTCACAGGGAGCCCCTGTGATGAATACCGCCAGTACTCTCAAAGAGCTTTCACGGCACTATTATTTATATCCTCAGTTCATCGTTGATGAAGCTCATCTGGACATCCCGGCGGATATTCAGATCGAAGTGGTTCAGCAGGTTCTTTCGGAGTTTAAAAACAATCAGGTATTGTTTGCTGATTGCTTGCCTGCGGTGCGGGCGCTAAAACAAAATCACCTATCAGTTGGGATTATTACCAATGCTGATGCCAAAGTTTTGAAGATGATTGAGACCTCCGCCATCGCTCCAATGGTTGACACGGTCACCACCTCTGAAGAAGCGCGGGCTGAAAAACCGGCTGCCGCCATCTTCAACCTGGCTTTACGCAAAGCGGGCTTGCAGGCATCCGAGGCAGTCTTTGTAGGGGACCAGTATCATAATGATGTAGTAGGGGCCCGCAGAGCCGGTATTGCGGCTATTCTGATTGATCGTTATAATGTTCTGTCTGATGGGGATGACTATATCCGCGTGCAATCACTGGCTGATATCATCAAACACCTGTAGGTATTAAAAACAAGATGCCAACACCAGTTGGCATCTTGTACAGAAAGCGGGCAGTCAGGCCATGCCGCCGTCAGACAGCATATTGGTTTTGGCGATCACTTTGCGGAAATGATAACCATAGACTGTTAAAGTCACAAACATGGGAAAAACGCGTGGTTTGCGTATCAGGGTAGAAGCGAATAATTTCCAATAGTAACGCCGCCCTTTTTCACGGATACCCACGAACCAGATACTATTAAACAAACCCAATAAAGACGTTTTTTGCAGTCTTTTACTGGTTTTAGCTTTTGGTTTATATTCCTGCAATAAAGTCCGGATTCTTTCATAATAATGCTTGGGGGCATAAATGGTATCCAGTACATGCTGGTATCCTCTAACCAGTTCCTTAGGATTCATTTTGGGCATAAAATTCAGCGTGGCATCCATGTTATCTCCGGTAAAACCCTTTTCCACCAGACGGTTTTCTTTCTTCAAGCGCTGGTACAATTGCGTTCCGCGCGGGGCGTTTAACAGGCCGACCATGGCGGTAACGATGCCACTTTTCTGAATAAAGTTGATCTGGGTCTTGAAGATGGATGCCGGGTCATTATCAAAACCTACAATAAAGCCGCCCATTACTTCCATGCCGTTATTCTGAATGTTTTTAACTGCGGACACCAGGTCTCGTCTGCTATTTTGATTTTTGTTGCATTCCACCAGGCTGGCTTCGTTGGGAGTTTCAATCCCGATGAAAACGCGGTTAAACCCGGCCATGGTCATTAATCTCATCAAATCTTCATCATCTGAAACATTGATGGAAACTTCTGTGAAGAGAGTGAAGGGATATTTATGGTCCTCCTGCCAGCGGATTAATGCAGGCAGAATTTCAGACTTCAACTTGTTCTTGTTGCCGATAAAGTTATCATCGACGATGAACAGGGCGCCGCGCCAGCCCTGACTATAAATGGCATTGAGTTCGGCCAGTACCTGGTCCCTGTCCTTGGTACGGGGAATGCGGCCGTCCAAAAAGGTGATATCACAAAATTCACAATTAAAAGGGCAGCCGCGGGAATATTGCAAACTCAAGGATGAGTACTTTTTCATATTCAAGAGTGACCACATTGGAATGGGGGTGGCCGTTACCGCCGGATGTTCGGCGGTGGCGTATATGTGTTTGGCTTCGCCTTTGGCCAAATCGGCCAGGAAAGGAGCCAGGGTAATTTCGGCTTCATTAAGATAAGATGGTCTACTTCGTAGAATACTTCCGGTTCGGTAGTGAACAAAGGCCCTCCAACCACGATTTTGACACCCAGCTTTTTGGCTCTTTTGATTGTTTCATTAACGGAATCACGCTGCACCACCATGGCGCTGATAAAGATGTAATCCGCCCACTTAAGGTCGCGGTCTGTCAGAGAGCGTACATTCATATCCACTACCCGCTTCTCCCATTCCGTGGGCAGCATGGCAGCCACCGTTAATAGTCCCAGGGGCGGGAAAGCGGC
>DAOUAU010000036.1:0-11663 GCA_034433195.1 Dehalococcoidales bacterium | reverse complement strand
CGCAGCAGAAGGCGAACCGGCGTGATTATGCCCTACTAGCCGTGGATCGTGCATGCCGGGTTCTTGTCCGCCGATGTGGACAGCGTACCTTTCAGCACCGCGACCGATCCGTTCAGCCGCTTTTTTAATACCGTCCGCCAGCACAGCTCCAAAACCTTCGCGCTTGACCATTTTCTCAAGCACGGCCACCAGCGCGCGGTGATTGCCCCAGGTCAACTCTATACCATCAGTATCGCCTTCGGAAATAAGTCCGTTTTCATAACACTCCATGCCAAAAGCAATGGTGGCACCAGCAGAAATAGTATCCATGCCGTAAGCGTTGCAAATATGTGAGGCCATTTCAATAGAAGCCAGATTGGTGTTGGCGCAGTTGGCGCCAAAGGCGCCCATGGTTTCATATTCCGGCCGGTGGTTAAAACGGGGATAGCGGTATTCACCTTCGCCTGGTTTGAGGAAGGCTTTGCAGGCAGCCGGGCAATGCCAGCAACCCGTGCGCTTCTCGATTTGAGCGATCACCTTTTCGCCATTCAAACCTGAAACATCTCCCAGGTCTCTTACGCCCACACCACCCCAGTTTTTGACCGGGCTGTCTCCGCTAAGCGCAGATGTATCTCCATGTCCGCCGGTGCCGTAGATGTGAAACCGTGAAATGAACATCTTGAGGCCATCCATTTGTTCCTTACGCAAAACAGACGCCCTTTCAGGATCAGCGACCGGTACTTTCTGATCCCCGCAGACTACTACTGCCTTGAGTTTCTTGGAACCCATCACCGCCCCTAGCCCTGAACGTCCTGCCGCGTCCCCTTTATAGGTAATAATGCAGGAAATCAAAGAGAGTTTTTCTCCGGCCGGTCCGATGCAGTCCGTACTGGAAGCAGTACCGTACCGGGCTTCCAGAATATCTTCGGTCTCATAGCTATCTTTGCCCCACAGAGACCCGGCGTCTTTTATTTCTGCCTGACCGTTGTCAATCGACAAATAAACCGGTTTGGGGGATATGCCAGTAAAGAAGACACCGTCATAACCAGCCATTTTAAGTTTCGGACCGAAATGACCGCCGCAATTGGCATCACCCCAGCCTCCGGTTAAAGGGGATTTAGAGGCTGCCATAAAACGGCTGCCTCCAACTGCCGGCGTACCGGTCAGGGGACCGGTTACCAAACCCAGGATATTGTCCGGGCCCAGTGGATCAACGCCGGGTTTCATGCGATCATATAACAAGCGTGCGGCAATGCCGTATCCCCCAAGGTAATCGTGATAAATATCTTCAGCAGGAATCTCGGTTCTGATTTCTCCACTGGTAAGATTAACCCAAAGAAGCCTGCCCATATATCCGCCGGCCATATTGTCCTCCCAGACTTTTTTTGTTTGCTGCCAGATGTTAAGCATGAATCCGCTAGTGCTGCAGAATAGCTGAACAATTAACCGCACTATAACTTATGGGTTAATCGTTTGTGTCAATTATAACACTATTGCTGAATAGTATAAAACCAAAAAGCATGTATTCAACCTGGCTATTGACAACACCCTGATATTGTAGTATTGTAGTAATACTCTTTATAACTACAATTCAGGATGCAGATATGAATAATGAGGTCAGACCAAATAAGAGAGAAAAAATAATCGCCTCTGCGCTCTCTCTTTTTGGCCGGACGCATGATGTCAAAAAAGTCAGCATCGAATCAATGGCTAAAGCCGCTGGAGTGTCCCCCACCACGATTTATAACAACTTCGGCAACCGTGAAACGCTGGTATTTGAAGTAATTAAAGTTTTGATTCAAAAAAACCTGGAAACCAACCGCCAACTGGTTCGATCCAGCCTTCCCTTCCCACAGAAAATAGCCGCCATCATCAGCGGTAAACAGGACATGTTGGCTCAATACCATAGTGAACTGCTTGAGAATATCATGAGTCAGGATGACAGCATCAAGCCTTATGTTGATAAAATATTTTCACAGGAAATCAAGCCCCTTTGGGAGGCGATATTAAGAGAAGGTAAAAGCCAGGGCTACATCGAGCCTGATCTGGATGAAAAGACTCTAATAATATTTCTGGATGTTATCAAAGCTGGTTTCAGCGCCCGTCATGACCTGACAAAAGAGCTGACCGCCAGCCCGGAAATGGTCCGTTCTCTGACCCGCATAATGTTTTACGGTTTTTTGAAAAAGCAGATTGCGCTCTTCAAGGAGGGTTAGCAGATGACAGAGGCAGCTATTACGGTGGAGAACTTATCCTACCATTATGGCCAATTCAAGGCCGTTGATGATATCAGTTTTACTGTTCAGCAGGGAGAAATCCTGGGATTTCTGGGGCCCAACGGGGCTGGAAAAACCACTGCCTTGAAGATGCTGACCGGGCAACTTGTTCCGCGGCAGGGAAGGGCACTGCTACTGGGCCATGATGTGGTCAAGGAAACCGCCAAAGTTCGCTCCATGATCGGTGTATGCTTTGAACAGACCAACCTTTATGAACAGATGAGCGCACTGGACAACCTGACCCTCTTCGCTGAATTATTTAATGTCAATCATTTTGATGGTTACGCGCTTCTAAAACGAGTAGGTTTGAGCGGCCGGGAGAAAGATAAAGTGTCCGGTTATTCCAAAGGGATGAAACAGCGGTTGATGGTAGCCCGTTCCATAGTCAACTCTCCACGCATTATATTTATGGATGAGCCCACCGCCGGTTTGGACCCGGTCTCATCTGAATCCATCGGCAATATCATTCTGGAAGAACAATCCCGCGGCGCCACGATCTTTTTAACCACACATGATATGTGGGAAGCCGATAAGCTCTGTCAGAGAGTGGCTTTCATGAATCAGGGGAAAATTGCGGCATTGGATTCCCCGCATAATCTCAAACAGCGCCACGGTAAACGTAAATTGGTGGCTGAAGTGATCAATAACCAGGGCTTGCTGGATAAACGAGAAATTGAGATGGATACCGGGAATACCGCGCAGCAGATGGAAACCCTTTTCAGCCATCAGAAAGTGGTGACCTTGCACAGTGCAGAGGCCACCCTGGAAGATATTTTCATCCAAATTACAGGGCAGAGATTAGGCCAATGAATAAACGTGTAATCAATGCTTTATTGAAAAAGGACACCAGCCTGTTCCTGAACAACCGCTTTTATCTGCTGATGACCATCATCGGTATTATTTTTTACATCGGGATTTACTTAGTGCTGCCTTCTCGTTCGGTTGAATCCCTGAAATTGGGGCTGTATGCCCCGCAGGTCCCATCCTTTTTTTCACAGATGATCGGACAGGAAGGCATCCAGGTTGAATTGTTCAGCGACCGGGAGGCCTTGAAACAATCCGTTAAGGATAGAAAATACCAGGTCGGCATTACTTTGCCGCCGGATATCATGGAAAGCTGGGGCAGAGGAGAAAAACCGCAAATAGACATTTTTTATGCGGCAGATACTCCGGCTGAGATAAAAGACGCTGTAATCAGCCTGGTTGAGGAACTGGCTTATTCCCAAACCGGCCAGGCGCTCAGTGTCAATTCCTCATATGAAATCATGGGAACGGATATGCTGGGCGAACAAATCCCTCTGAGAGACCGCCTGCGCCCTCTTATGGTGGTATTTATTCTTCTCATGGAAATCATGACACTGGCCAGTCTGATCAGCGTTGAAATAGAACAGGGCACAGCGCGGGCGCTGCTGATTACCCCATTGCGTATTTCGGATTTGTTTATTGCCAAAGGTATACTGGGAGTTGGACTGGCGCTGGTACAAGCCATTTTCTTCATGCTCATCGCGGGAGGCTTTGTTCATCATCCTCTAATTGTTTTAACCACTTTGATCTTAGGCAGTTTTTTCGTAGTAGGAGCGGCTTTTTTGTTAGCCTCAATCACACGGGATGTCAACGCCGTAAGCGGTTGGGGGTTGCTGGGACTGATTATTCTGGCCATCCCCGGTTTCGGAACAGCGATTCCTGGACTGCTTTCGGACTGGGCCAAAATAATCCCCTCATACTATCTGACTGATACTATCAACCGGGTCAGCAACTATGGACTGGGGTGGCAGGATATCTGGACCAACCTGATGCTCATGGCCGTCATATCCGCGATATTCATGTGGGGTGGGATGCTGGCTTTGAGGAGGCGTTACAAATGAAGGCGAAACGCGTTTGGTTGTTAATAAAAAATGAGATTATCCATGGACCTAAAGATGTAATTCTGGTGATGGCGGTGTTGATGCCGGTTTTACTGGCGCTTTTCGTTAACCTGGCATTCGGCAATATCTTTTCCGAAAAAGCCAAAATCGGGGTTTTCGATCAAGGTGATTCCAGCCTGCTTCAGCTCCTGAATCAGGATTCAGCGATAGTATTGAAAGTCTATGATAGTGAGGCGCTTCTCAGAGCCGCCGCGGCCAGAGGGTCGGTAGATATGGGATTGGTGTTAGCGGCTGATTTTGATCAGCAAATCACAACTAATACCATAAATCTGAAAGCCTACATCTGGGGTGAAAGTCCGGCCAAAAACAGGGCTGTAATACCGGTCATAATGGCCGGAGCGGTACGCCAAATGAGCGGAGCGACTTTACCGGTCACAATTGAAACGGTCTCCATCGGTGGGGAGGAATCTCAACCCTGGAGCAACCGTCTGCTGCCCCTTACAATCTTAATGGCGGTATTTTTCGGAGGCTTGATGCTGCCCGCGGCATCTTTGATACATGACAAAAGCCGCCGTATCCTGGAGGCTCTGAATGTCACCCCGGTTACTATCGGAGAGATATTCGCTGCCAAAGGGATTATCGGGGTCATTCTGGCATCTTTGATGGGAATAATAACACTGGTTATCAGCGGCGGCCTGGCTAATTCACTGGCATCGCTCTCGCTAATACTGATACTGGGGGCGGTGATGGCAGTCGAAATCGGTCTCTTAGCCGGCGCTCTGATAAAGGATTTGAATACTCTTTTCGCGTTCTGGAAATTTGGAGCGATATTTTTATTTGGTCCGGCGATTATTTTTATGTTTCCGCAGATACCGCAGTGGATCGGGTATATTTTCCCGACTTTTTATGTAATTAAGCCGATTGTGGAGTTGATCTCAAATGGCTCTCAACTGGGCGAGGTAATCTGGTATCTGGTAATCCTGTGCGCTCTGATAACGGCGCTCTTCCTGGTAGTGAACCGGGTAGTGCGCCGCCTTAGCACCCGTGCGCTGCGGATAAACAGCTAATTCATACCAGAAGAAGGAGGACGAGTTTTCGTCCTCCTTCTCCTTTCGGCTCTGCCGGTTAGTGTGTTAGTTTTTTCTCCGGCGAATTCTAATCCGTTTTCATCACCATCCATTTCACTCATCAGACGCTGGCTGATCCATTCCTTTGATTCCTTTTGCCACGATATCTATGGGATGTTTGGCCAGGCACTCCCGGCAGAGCCTGAACAGTCCACAGGTAAAAGTACCATAAGCAGATTTGACCTGACCACAGAAATGACAAACCAGATTGGGTGCTGCAGTGTGATTGACTAATTTGAATGTCATCCCGGTACCTCCGTCAGTTTATCAGGTGTGCAGGGCAGCTGGACGATAGATTACCAACCATATAAACCCTTACTAAAATACACACAACCCGGTTTTAGTACTGACACCCCAGGAGGAATTCCATTATCCATTCACAACCACTCGGCCCAGAAGAACCCCCAGCTCCCCCGCACCTGCTATTATAGTAGCACGTTACTGAATATTTGTCAATATAGATTATCGTTTAGGTTTTATCTTTTCGACAAATAATACTGACAGTCTCGTTTGTGGTTTAATTAAAGACCTTGACAAGAGTATTATTCAGTGCTATTCTAGTAGCAACAGCATCACCTGAATCGTGACGGTTATTGAGTATAATAATAAATGAGTCTGGGAGAATATATTAAGACGGTCCGGCGCCGCCGGGGACTCAGTCAGTGGGAATTGTCTCGTCTCAGCGGATTGACTCGCAGTCACCTCTCACGTCTGGAACTGGACAATTTTGAAAGCCCTTCTGCTGAAACTTTTCTTTCTTTGGCCAAAGCCTTAAAAGTACATCCGAACGATCTCTACCAGGCGGCGGGATACATTGAGGAGAATTCTCGTTTTCGCCGGGATACTCTCAAAAACGCTGATGAAGCCTTTGCAGAGTTAGAAATGCTGGCGTTATTACCATTTCCGGTTTTTCAGGGTTCAAATGCTGAATTAGCTGAGACCATTAAAAGCGGTCCTGGCGCCTGTAACGAAAATAAACCGCATATTGTAGGCTTGTATGCTCGTGGCTTCAGCCTGGAGCCTGAAGTACTTGAGGGTGATATCATATTTATTGACCCGGAAAAAAAACCGGCATTAGATAATATTTTATTAGGGTTTTGGGACCACAAAATACAACTGACTCGCTATCAGCTTGAGCGTGATGATCCGGATGATCTGGCTGGTATCTTCGGTGTAGTAGTGGGGATTAACCGGCGGTTCAGTTGATTATTGATCTGACCGCAAAATTGATCCTGTAGAATCAGATGGAGATTCTAATAATATATGGAGGCATAAACCAAATGGGTCAATCGATTGAATATCAAAAAGTGATGAACGAAATCGTGTACATCAACTTGCCGGGTCCCCAGGAACCCACCGCGGGAATGACCGGCGGTGAATTGTTGCACGGGTTTTTAGTTGAACTTTATCGCTCTCAAAATCCGGAAGTAAAAAGTTTTGTCAGCGGTCTGTGTCTCAAATGGAATGTGCACTACCGTTAAACTTTGTGACTGCTGAGCACTAATTCGAATAGCCCGGCAATAGCGGATAAAACGCTCTTCCGACCGTCTCGTACCGATTACGAGATTAGTCTTCTGTAGTTACAAGTATATGGGGATTTGTTTCAGACTAGCATTCTGCAGATAATTGCAGGAGTGGTACTGAATTCGTGATTTCAGTGGGTTTCAGTTTTTGATTAATGAGGTATGGCCTATGAACTTGAAAAGAGCCAAAGACCTGTTGGAAAAAGAAAAACTTAGCCTGGTTTCGGAGTTAGAAAAACACCCGATGCAACCAGGTGAAGGGGACCGCACTTTAAGCTCTTTTAACAAAAGCTCAGAGGCGGCCAGTGAACAAACTGAAACTGAAAGACAAACCATTCTGGTCAGGCGTTTAAATATGCAACTGGCGGAAGTGCAGCACTCTTTGCAGAAAATTGCCAACGGCACTTATGGTAAATGCGATGACTGCGGTCTGCCCATACCCGAGGAAAGGCTGGAGGCATTGCCCAAGGCCAGTCATTGTCTGGCCTGTAAAGCTAAACGCGGGAAAATAACCATTAAATAATACAGCGTTTCCCAATAAACAGGGCTGAACAAGCTCTGTTTTTGATTGCACCGTTTACTTCAGTGTTTGCAGTCCAGCAATCAAATTACGGTTGAGATCCTGAAGTTCTTCCCTTTGATGGCTGAAATGCCGCCTGCCGGGCACTGCGCCTGTCCAACAACCTTGTTCATCATGGTGATTATCCCCCTTGTTACGAAAGAGTATTGCTTATTGTTTTTCCTCATGGTATGCTTTATGTCAAGATGAGAGGTCGAATAAGACACCATCCGCTGAGAGTCCATTCAGTTGTGAGTGGATACTTGATTATGTTATGATTCAATCTAGGAGTTAAATGTCGCTTCCTTCATCAAATAAAAGAAAACAATAGTGATGAAACCCAAAAATATGCCCACCGAAAAACCCAACCTAATCGAAAAAGCTGGCACTGAAAAAGATAAAGCGCTTGAACTAGCCATAACTCAAATTGAAAAACGTTTTGGTAAAGGTTCTTTGATGAAGCTCGGAACTAATACCTCAACGCCGATTGATGTCATACCCAGCGGGTCTCTGTCTCTGGATATTGCTTTGGGTGTGGGAGGAATTCCGAGGGGAAGAATTTCTGAGATTTTTGGACCCGAATCATCGGGTAAAACCACCCTGGCCCAGCATATTATTGCCGAAGCGCAGAAGCAAGGATCTGTGGCTGCTTATATTGATGTAGAGCATGCTTTAGACCGCGCTTACGCGGCTGTTTGCGGCATAAAAACAGAGGACCTTTATATCTCTCAGCCTGACACTGGAGAACAGGCACTGGAAATCACTGAAGCCCTGGTAAGAAGCGGGGCAGTAGATGTTATTATTGTTGATAGCGTTGCCGCTCTGGTCCCTCAAGCCGAAATTGAAGGCGAAATGGGGGATGCTCATGTCGGTCTGCAAGCTCGCCTGATGTCTCAGGCCTTGAGAAAACTGGCAGCCGCCATTTCCAAATCAAAAGCCGTCGTCATCTTCATTAATCAATTGCGTGAAAAAGTCGGTATCGTCTATGGCAATCCGGAAGTCACTCCCGGCGGTAGAGCTTTAAAGTTCTACAGTTCAGTCAGGATCGATCTGCGACGCACCGAAACCATCATGCAGGGTAATGTAGCCGTGGGCAACCGGGTTAAAGCTAAAATAGTCAAAAATAAAGTTGCCCCGCCTTTCCGCAGCGCTGAATTTGATATCATGTTCGCGCATGGAATCAGTAAAGAAGGTGACATAGTGGACCTGGGCGTTCAAATGGGGATTATCAATAAATCCGGTGCTTTCTACTCTTATGGCGATGTCAGATTGGGTCAGGGCAGAGAAAATTCCAAGAACTTTTTAAGCCAGCATCCTGAAATTGCCATGGAGATTGAGCAGAAAGTTAGAGCCTCAGCCGCTGCTGTGTCTTCTCCGAATACGGCAAGTGAAAGCGCTGACTAAAATGGTCTAGATCAATAGACTTGAAAAATCAAGAGAATATTTAAAGGGTTGAGGTCAGGTTCCTCAACCCTTTGTTGTTTAATTGGGGTTGAATACCTGGACTTTATCGCTGCCATGGAAAATTTGAACAACAAGATAACGGCTATTAAAGCCGGAAAGAATCACCGGCTGAAGCGTTCCAATATCTATTTGGACGGCAAGTTCGCTTTCAGCCTGGAAAATGAGGTGATCCTTAAGCAAAATCTGAAAGTGGGACAGCCGCTTTCAGAGCAACAATTGGAAAAACTTAATACTGCTGACAATCTGCTGCTTTGTCTGAATGCCGCTTTTCAATTCCTGAGCGTGCGTCCGCGCAGCCGCAGTGAGATGGTCCAGCGGCTGACTAAACGCGGTTTCGCTGAGCCGGAAATAGAACAGACTATAACGAGGTTGAAAAGTATAAATTTACTGGATGATGCCGCTTTCGCGGAGTATTGGAAAGAGAACCGCACCTCATTTCGACCGCGCAGCCAGAGAATGCTCAAATCGGAATTACGTCAAAAAGGGGTTGAGACAGAAGTGGTGAACGCCGCTATCAGTGGAATTGATGAAACGGCCAATGCCTATCGGGCGGCTTTAGTCAGAGCCCGCACTCTGCAGTTGGTTGATTATCCGCTATTTTGTAAAAAACTGGGTGGATTTCTGCACAGAAGGGGGTTCAGCTACTCCGTGATTCATTCTACAGTTAAACAAGTCTGGCAGGAAAAGAGCGGTAAATCCGCAGAACAAAATGACATTGAGGAAGAAACCGGGACCACTCAAGATTGAGACCGGTCACCGGATTAATATATTTCAGAGGGGGCAAAAATTGAATATAGCGTATCCTTTATTAGGTATTATGATGTTGGCAGTGCTGATCATCGGTGTGGTGGCAGGCGCTATTGGTTTCGCACTCTTTCGCGGCGCTCTATTGGGCAGAAGGCAACGTATAGCAGAAAGAAAAGCTTTAAGAATTGAAACTGATGCTAAATCTCAAGCCAAAACAATTCTGGATGAATCCAAACAGGAAGCGGAAAAAATTAAAGTTGCCGCTGAAAATGAATACCGGCAAAGACGAGGCGAATTGCAGCGCCAGGAGAACCGCCTGAGCCAAAAAATTGACTCACTGGACCGCAAAATGGAGAATCTGGAGCACCGCGACCACAACTTGAACAACCGTGAAAAGGAACTGGATGCCTTGCGCGCCGGCATCAATGAGATAAAAGAGAAACAACTGAAAAAGTTGGAGGAAATCTCTCAATTATCTACCGCGGATGCCAAGAATATTCTGCTGGAGAACATGACGGCTGAATTGAAAGAAGAATCCGCCCGCAGGATTCGCGAGTGGGAAACAAATCTGAAGCAGCTAACTGATGAGAAAACCCAGGAAATCATTTCCCAGGCCATTCAGCGTTCGGCTTCAGAAATTGTTACTGAAACTACAGTATCAGTAGTCCCCATTCCCAATGATGAAATGAAAGGCCGATTGATCGGCAGAGAAGGCCGGAATATTCGTGCTTTGGAACAGGCTACCGGAGTGGATTTGATCATTGATGATTCTCCGGAAGCCGTGACACTTTCCAGCTTTGATCCGGTCAGACGTGAGATAGCGCGGTTAGCCTTAACCCGTTTGATTATCAATGGACGTATTCATCCCGCCCGCATTGAAGAAGTGGTGGCCAAATCCAAAGAAGAAGTAGAAGCCACCATTTACGCCGCCGGTGAACAGGCTGCCATTCAGGTAGCTGTACAGGGTTTGCGTCCCGAATTGATTAAAATCCTGGGACGTTTAAAATACCGCACCAGCTACGGACAGAATGTGCTTAACCACAGTATTGAGACCGCTTTCCTTTCCGGCATGATTGCCGGGGAAATAGGCGCTAACGTGACATTGGCTAAAAAAGCCGGATTGCTGCATGATATCGGAAAAGCCATTGACCGTGAGGTTGAAGGCAGCCATGCCGCCATCGGCGCAGAACTGGTGCAGCGATGGGATAAGTCACCCGATGTAGCGCAGGCCATCGGTGAACATCACAATGAAGCGCCTACCACCAGCATTCTGGGTTACATCATCTCCGCTGCGGATGCCATCAGCGGTGCCAGACCGGGCGCCCGCCGGGAATCCCTGGAAAATTACATCAAGCGGTTGGAAGCGCTGGAAAGCATCGCAAACAGCTTCAAGGGAGTTGAAAGGTCATTTGCTATCCAGGCCGGACGTGAAATCCGCATTCTGGTAAAGCCGGAAGACGTTAATGATATGGATTCAATCCGCCTGGCCCGTGATGTGGTAAAAAAGATTGAAGAAGGCATGGAGTATCCCGGCCAGATCAAAGTAACAGTTATCCGTGAAACCCGAGCAGTTGATTTCGCAAAATAATAACTGGTTACTGTAATACAGAATATAGTCAATACTCTTGTTGAAAGGTTAAAATACCTATGCAAATTCTGGCCATCGGTGATATCATCGGCAAACCGGGGCGGCAGGCTGTTCAGAAACTGCTGCCCGGTTTACGTCAACAATACCATTTGGACCTGGTTATCGCCAATGCTGAGAACGCAGCCGGCGGCGCCGGTCTGACGGTCAGCACTGCCCATGAACTCCTGGATAGCGGAGTAGATGTCCTGACTTCTGGTAATCACATCTGGAACCAGAAGGAAATCATTCCCTACCTGGACGGCGAAATGCCCATCCTGCGCCCCTTGAATTACCCCTCCGGAGTACCAGGAAGAGGTTGCCTGACACATGAAAATGTAGCTGTCGTCAACCTGATAGGCCGCACGTATATCAATAGCTATGATTGTCCCTTTCGAGCCATGGATACATTGCTTCCCGGTCTGAAAAATCACTGCCCGGTCATTATAGTTGATTTCCACGCCGAAGCCTCCTCCGAGAAAGTAGCCATGGGGCGCTA